>JAEOUL010000240.1 GCA_016839345.1 Candidatus Thorarchaeota archaeon
CCAATTGTTACTTCACAGCGGAATCTATCACCGGATCGAAATAGTGTTTCATCCTCCCAGTAAGAAGATGACTCCAGAACTTGGGCAGAAATCTCATGGGCATAATTTGGACTATCAAATGAGATTTGCCACCAACCAACAGAATCAACAACACCCGAAGGAACTTCAATGAAATGAGAATTGACTATTGATTGATCTGTTACATCATCACCAAATGGATCAGCTATGGATGCATTTTGCCAATCATACGGGAAATAAACCTTGAAACCTACATCCTCTACAACAGGATATGATTCGATATAGGTGAACAATGATAATTCTATACTCTCTCCAAGTTGTGCACTATAAGCCACACCTAAATCTTCTAGACTCGTAATGGATGACGAGTTGCAATGTTTTGTCATCCGACTCACTCTTGCAGAGTATTCAAATGATACGCTTGTGTTCGAAGAGAATGTAAAGGGTATTGTTGTACTATTCCAGTATTTGAAATCCGCAAATAGCGAACTAACACCATAGATTCCAAATAATGGAATTGTCCCCAAGGGTTCTAGAGTCACCGCTAGCTGAACTTCTTCACATGAAGGATTTTGTGATCCAACAAGTGATACATCATCTATCAAGATGGTTACAAATTGTCCATTTGCTGAATCACCATCAAGGTCCGCATGAGTTTCAGGAATCTCGATATGATCTCCAGGAGTATTAACTTTCAAGCTCAATCTTACTTCAAAAGTTGCTGGAGCATCGGGGATATCAACACTCAAGGGACCAACAGTATACCAGACACCTCTTTGCGTTATATTTGTAGGATCAATCGACCAGTTCCAGAGAACAGATGACCCATTCAATATCTCGAAGGCAAACTCAAAGACATTTCTGAAGTTTTGACCAATCGGTCCTCTTTGATATAGGAAGTTCAAGCTAAAATCAAATTCTTCGACAAATCTGTCATTTGCAATGGTTTGATACCAGAAAATACGAGTGCCATTATAGTGTCGGTAATCAATGGGTTCTCCAATTGCATACCCTTCATTTTCTACTGAGATGTAATTCGATCCAGAGCCTACATATGACGATCTTTGTCTTCCGTACGTTGTAAGATATTCACGCTGAGTTGTCCATCCGGTGGCATGATAAACACCATCACCGTACCAATCCACATTAACTCCAGCAACTCCAGTATCAAAAGAACCGTTCAAAGCATAAAGTCGTCGTAGGTTTCTAATGTTAACTTCTGTTTGCTCCGCCCGCCATTCTTCTCCAGCTACAAAAACATCATGACTAAATGATGTGTCATCAATAGCAACGAGAGTTGCACTTCCTGCAGAGTCTTCTAAATTATCTTCGAATTTGTAGTAGTGAGTTAGACCTTCCTCTGTGCCTATTAAGGTGGAATTATAATCGCTTCTTAATTCCTCGAGATCTCTCTGCACAGAATAATAGCGAAATTCATCAACCTGTCCATTTACTTGTGATGTTGTACGTGCTGCTGAGTTCATGATGTTATTTTCAGTATGCATTCCAGAGAGTGTTCCCGTCCAGCTTGTGGAAGAATAGTCATCAACAGGAGCGATATTCTCATCGCCCCAATAGAGACAAATGGAGTTCGTAGTTTCATCCCAAGTAATTGCAATGAAGTACCAATGATCAGGAATCCAATCGGATTTTGTACCTTGAATTGTGGTGTCAGTTCCCCAATCTAGTGTTAATCGATTGCTCGACCAACGAGTTTCAAAATCGTAGTGTTGACCCCAGAAACGCCCGTGGGGGGCAACCAAATCCCATTTCAACCAGAGAGAAATTGTTCCAGATGGAGAGCCAAAATCAGCAGATCCACCTGTGCCAACAAGATAATATCCTCCATTGCAATCTCCTGAGTACAAATTACCTGTACACCCAAGGGGAAGCCAAGCCTCATATCCGGGCGAGGGTTCGACATCAGTTCTTCCTATATGGTACTCTGATGCACCTGCAATTGTGCCAATATGTTCGATGTCGAGAGAATTTAGAGTGCCAATCAGAGTTTCATTACCTAGCGGATTGTGAGAGAGTGATGCATTTTCAGACTTGATCTGCATATCTAGTAATTCCGGCATATTTTCAGCAAGAGTGATAGGAAATGGAAACCAGACTAGCATGAAACAAAGTAACATGACTGTTGGCATTCTCTCCAATACCTTACCTCCAGTGATGAGTTCGCGGAATTTATTCTAGAGTCGAAGGAGTATAGTGGAACTGATTATTCTGACCTATCATTATTGACGAGTGTATGTATTTCAGCAAATGGTGTCTTGACTAATTTGAAACATGCGGAAGGATTTACCAGTAATTCAGTGACTACTATTTAGGATATCTTTGAATTTACAATTAATTTTTAACATAATTTGTTGAAGTGAATTTTAATTGAGGGATTCGAATGAATAGAATGTCCAAATTGATACTAGCATTATTTCTTGTTGTGTTTGTTTGCTGCATTCCAATTAATGCACAGACAAACCAAGGATTTGAATGGGGTTTCGATGATGATGACGCGTTCCATTTCATGATGCATTATGAAGAGGATGGTAAGTTGATTCATGAAGAGATCTACATGGAACTGAATGATACACTCCCAACAATACCCGATTCAATGGATAACTGGACAGATATTCCTTGGGTTGTAATCAATACGTTCTATGCAAACGGCACAAAAATGGGAATTGAGGTTCTAACTTTCATAGCTATGTACAATGTGCATCTACCCATTGGTAATTGGGCACTACTGACTACATTGGCACAAGAAACACACAACCTTGAGAATTTCACTCTTGATCCTGAAGACCTATTCTTCTGGGGATATAGTTGGGAAGATGATGATTGGAAAATAAGTGGTGACGAATTCACAATATACACAAATTACACAATCAATGTCCATGTAGAGTATCTCAAGATAGATGGATTCCTCACACACTATTCAGTTTATAGCTATAACACAACCACAATGGAACCTGTTGGTGAAATAACTTTGAATCGACTGGGCATCGAACAATATAGTGAGACAACAGCTCCAACATTAAACCATCCCAGCGATATTGTGTATGTTGAAGGCCAAGTTGGAAATAACATCACATGGTATGCTTCTGACAATTACCCAAGTTGGTATAGAATTCTAAAAGATGGAGCTCTCTTGAGGTCAGGTTCATGGAACCTCTCGACTGAGGCAATCACTGTTATAGTCGATGGATTGACAACTGGTGAGTACAATTACACATTGACAGTATACGATTTAAGAGGAAACTCGGTTTCGGACGAGGTGTTGGTTACAGTTCAACCTCCATCGATCCAACCCTGGATTCTGATTTCTGTCGCTATAGGTATAATATTCGTAATCGCAGCTTTTGTAGTTAGACGGCGTTGAACTAGAGGCATTTTGAGTCTCTAGATCAACCTTACTTTTTCGTTAAATTCGACTATGAGCCTGTCTATCTCGGGAGTTAACTGTTGGACACGTTCCCAGTACCTTGGATAATCATACCACTGTGCATTCAATTCATCAAGGTGAAAGCCCTGTTGCTCTATCCAGGTGAAATACTTCAAGTGATGGATACGCTTTCTGTCATAATGCCCAAGCTCAATCATAGCATCAGTCTTCTGACCCATTAAATGCAGATGGTAATCCTTGATGGCGTCTTTCTCTGTGTACTTTCCATGAGCTTCACGAGCCTCTAGAATGCGAGATTGATACATATCCATTGAATCAGTGAAGATAGTCAGTATCACATCATTCTTAGTTAATTCATGGTACTTTGCAAATTTTATTGACATCAGAAGATTGGCAATGCTCGAAATTCCAAGGAGCCCTAATTGTGAAACTGTATCTTCTGGAGCACCAACTTCATCGACCAGATATTTTCTACCAGTATCCTCGTTGAAAAGTCGAATCAGATTCATCGAATCATTATCATCAATTGCTATGATTAGATCTGTATTGCGGACGTTATGAATCCATGGTACATGTTTATCACCTATACCCTCGATTCGATGAGCACCATAACCATTGAGCCATAGCGTTGGGCATTGAACTGCTTCTCCCGCTGAAATCTTGGAGGTAGGATACAATTGCTTCATGTAATCGCCACAACCAATTGTCCCTGCAGACCCAGTGGTCAGACAGACTCCTGCATAATTGTCATTTCCAAGTTCCTTGGCAAGAATCTCCTCCAATGCATGACCAGTGATGTCATAGTGCCAGAGGTAATTTCCAAACTCTGCAAACTGATTGAAGATGAATATATCTTCACGAGTTCTTCTCAGCTCCCAAACCTTGTCATAAATCTCCTTGACATTACTCTCACTACCTGGGGTTTTGATGATCTCACCACTCACTGTTGCTAGCCAATCGAAGCGTTCTTGTGACATCTCCTCAGGAAGGATTGCTATGCTTTCACATGCAAGAAGAGATGAGTCATATGCACCTCCTCGACAGTAGTTACCTGTAGATGGCCAGACTGCCTTATGCTTTGTAGGATCGAATTGGCCTGTGACTAGTGGTGGAACGAGACACCCAAATGCGGCACCAACTTTGTGAGCACCTGTTGGGAACCATTTCCCTACTAAGGCAATGATACGAGCATCAACACCAGTGAGTTCTGATGGAATTTCCATGTAATTCGCTAGCTTCTGGAATTGACCTCCTTTTTCAACTGGTTCGTTCTTCCAAGTTATCCTGAAAAGGTTCTGTGGAACAACATCCCATAGTTCGATATCTTTCAATTCGTCTTTGATTCTTTGTGGACTCTTTGATGGGTCTCTCATCTGTTCGAAAGTTGGAATGACAATGTTTCTCTCTCGACATCTCTCAACAGTCCTCTTAAGCTGGATCTCGTTCTTGGTTAGGTCAATCATTCTGTAATCCTCATTTCCATTGACTCGAAACTCTGGACCTCGTCTTTCTGGGAAAAGGGTTTCGGCATGCTCATTATACGTCACTATAGACAGTTTAATAATGAACCATAGTGAAAAATGACCAAGCATAGGGGATTTAACTCCTATAAATGAAAGATTAGCAACTGTGCTACCTAGAATCTAGCCACAGCATTATGGCCAGAACTCACCTTGAATCATCTCATGTTGGTGGGTAGAAATAAGATGAGTAAAGAAAAACACGTGTTTACATTCGGCGCGGGAAAAGCCGATGGTGACGCTTCAATGAAGAACCTGCTCGGAGGGAAAGGTGCATCTCTTGCCGGCGCAACTCTACTAGGACTTCCAGTTCCGCCAGGATTCACAATCTCTACTGAGGTGTGCAATCTCTATCTTGCTTCAGGAGGTTTGAGTGATAGCATAAAGGAAGAGGTAAAAGAAGCGTTAAAACGAATTGAAGATTATATGGGAATGAAGTTCGGTAACTCCACGAATCCCCTTCTTGTTTCATGTCGGTCTGGAGCTAGACAGAGCATGCCGGGAATGATGGAAACCGTTCTTAATGTTGGTTTGACAACCTCAACGATTCCGGGCCTTATTGATGTTACAGAAAATGAGAGATTTGTCTATGACTCATACAGACGACTCATCACTATGTATAGTGACGTTGTGATGGAGAAAGCAGAAGGTCTTGAACCAGACGAGGGTCATGGTATCAGAGCCCAGCTAGAGAGAATTCTTGAGCGAAAGAAGAAGGATGTCGGGTGTCTGACTGATACTTGCCTGACTGTCGAACATTTGAAAGAACTCTGTGATGAATACAAAGACGCGATTAGGAAAACACTAGGCAAAGAGTTTCCAGATGATCCGTATGAACAGCTCTGGGCTGCAATAGGTGCAGTCTTCAAGAGCTGGGGCGGAAATCGTGAAGTAGCCTACAGACGCATAGAATACATACCTGATGTGTGTGGAACAGCATGTACAGTCCAGAGCATGGTATTTGGAAACATGGGAGATAG
>JAEOUL010000079.1 GCA_016839345.1 Candidatus Thorarchaeota archaeon
CCCTCGACTAGGACTGTTAGTTTGCAATTGATCCTTATCATGAAACCAGGGTCATCGACAACATTGAAAGTCACATTATGAAAACAGACATCATAGTAAATCGAGATATTCACTGCGCTTGGATACTCGTCCTCATACAAGATCTGAGTTTCGTCATAATCAACTATTGGCTCTAGGGTGAGTAAGAGATAAAGACCGCCTGCAACAATGGCAGTAGCCAACAATACTGCAAAACAAATACCCATTGATCTCCTTCTCATTTTCGTCCTTCCTCATCATTGTATATTGCTGATGAAAAATGACAATACTGATTCTAAAAAGTCATTACTGCATGGACTCGCGGTAGTGCTTCCCTATAGGTCTGACAGTTCTAGTGCTGATCCCCGAGTACAATAATAATCCCATCGAAGACTCATCGTTTTAGTTATAGCGCAAGTTGAGCAAAGGCAACCTTTCTGGTCATTAATCATTTCACTCTTCCCAAAAGTACAGAAGACTGCATTGACCTCTCCGGTTTCTGTATTTGTTGAACACTTATTGCACTGGCAAAGGTGAATCACCTGTTCTGCACTTCTCTTAATGTCTGCTTCAGACATCCCAGCCATCATTGCTTTGTATTTTGCTTCAAAAGAGTCTGTTGCCCATGTTTCGATGTCCGCTATCTATATCACACCCATATCTGTTTTAACCCAAGGTGAGATTTCCAAGTCTTAACTGTTCTCCCTTTGAATTTAGGTTACTTTTACAACACCCTCGTTGTACAACCAAAACCCATCCTCGGAGAGTGACCCAATAATCGTCATTCCAGATTCCTTCGCTTGCTTAATCCCACCATCAGTTGCGACAGTCATTGAAGCCATCAGCGGGATGCCACTATTCCTACACTTTGAAACAATGTTAGACACGAGTCTGCCAGAGAGTAGGACCATCGAATGCGAGAAGTTATACCCTTCTTGAGCGCAATGCCCAATCACCTTGTCAACTGCATTGTGTCGACCAATATCTTCACACACAAACCATCTACTGGTTGAGAGTTCCCAAGCAATAGCCCCATGAAATCCACGAGTTGCTCTATGATTCTTCTGATTGTCTAAGAGTCTAGCACGGACTTCGAGGAGTTGTCTATGGGAAACTGTAAGCCCTACATCTTGGACAACCATTTCTTGTTCTCCACTCTCGGAGAACCAAGCATTGCTTTCATGCTCCCCAACCTCAATTCTTTCGATATCTTTGATGCCTGAGATCAATCCTGATGAAATTAAATAACCTACAACGAGCTGTTCATCCAAACCAGCAGAGTATAGAAAGTGAGTGACATGTCGACCATTGACAACCAACTGCATCTCTCTCTCCTTGGCAATTACCTCACGTTTCTTCTCACGTTCATCACCATTCACTCTAATACAATCAATCTCCGATATTACATCGTTCATAGTCGAATCACCATCTAACGAAGTTGGGATTGTGCTTCGTACTTCTTCTTTAGCTGTTCAAAGGTCCTTTCCAGCTCTTCAATGTAGTCCGGAGTTTCATATGAATAATCTTGAAGAATGGTCTCTACTCTTTCCTTTGCCCTTTGAAGAGTGCTTTTTGATCCAGCCTGTTTCCAAGAATCACCAGTCAGTCTATCAATCACATTTGAAGGCATGAAGTGTTCAGATCTCAGTTTTTGGGAGGTGTGTTTCTGCTTCAGGTAATCACCACTCGCGCCTACATTCGCCATCAAATCTACAATGACTTCTACATCTTCAAAATCAATACCTCTTGAAAATCGATATGCAGAGCCACACAACTCGTTGTCGATAACAAGCTTCTCAAGGGATTGACAGTTCAGTTGTGCAAGCATACCCGGGCCAGAAATGACATTTATCCTGAATAATGCTCCGAGAGTCAACCCAACTCCAGACTCAAAACCACTCTGTGAATCCTCAATTTTAGAGTCACTTGTTCCCAAGTAAGCATGAGTTGGCAAACCATAATTTTTCCCGAGTTCAGAAGAGGCACAAGCTGAAATCATGGCTTCGACAGCGCTAAATCTTGGCGTTACATATTTCATATCGAATGACCCAGTAGCGCCACCATATACAATAGGAGTTCCAGGATTCATCAACTGGGATATGACAACACCACTCAGGATCTCTGCATTGGTTAGTATAAGCGTACCCTGAATTGTAATTGGACTAGTAACCCCCATTAACGGAGCAGGTACTAATGCCACAGGAATCCCCGAGGAAGTGCAGTCCATGAGATGTTGCGAAGCTGTATCATCCCAGGTTAGGGGTGAGATAGGGCAGCAATCAAAGATGGCTCGAGGACTGCGAGCAAGTTCTTCAGGATTCCCCGTGATTACTTCAAGTAATTGCTTCATGCTCATGACATCTTCTTTCCTAAATGCTCCTGTTATGATTGGTTTATTCGAATACTTCAAAACGATATAGAGTCGATAAAGACCCGAGAGAATCTCAGGTACATCCGAAGGTACTAACGCAGTACTCTGAGCTTTAAGATGTTCTAGATATTCAACGAGTTGAACGAGTTCTACACAATCCTCCAAAGTTCCCTTCCTAATTTCTCGAGTTCTTCTATCTTTGAAATAGACTGCCGAGGAACCAGGATTGAAAAACACAGAGTCAGAACCAACTTCGATTGATTTCTTTCCATTCTGCATAAAGAGTTCAAAGGAGGCTGGGGCTTTCTTGATAGATTCCTCCACTATCGATGTAGGTATCAATACCTTATGCGAATCTACAGTACAACCATTCTCTTTGAGAAGTGATAATGCATCTTTGTTTTTGACCTGAATTCCCGTCTTCTCAAGGACTTCTAGTGAAGCATGATGAATAGAATCAATCTTGTCTTTTGATAGGAACCTAATCGATGTCATCTCTCTCCATGTGGACAAATCTTGAACTTAAGTCTACATGATTGCCCGTTTCTGACTTTGGAGGATAAACAAAATCTGAAGAGATAATGTTATCACTTGGATTCAAATCGACGAGTCCCAACTGATTCAGGGTGTTTCATATGAAGCTTCCAATGATTGGAGTACATGGCGGAGCAGGGTCATGGAAAGATGATAGAATCCCAGTTGGTATAGAGTACGTTGAGAAAGCGGCAAGGGTTGGTTTCAAGGTTCTGATGAACAATGGTTCTGCCCTTGATGCAGCTGAGGCATGTACACTCTTTATGGAAAGTTGTGGAAACCTCAATGCAGGTAAAGGAGCACGGCCAAATCAGGAAGGTGTTCGCGAGCTTGATGCCATGATCGTAGACGGGAAAAACCTGCAGTTTGGTTCTGTCGCAGCAATCACTGGAATTCAGAATCCAATCTCATTAGCTCGATATATCATGGAGAGGACGAATTTCAACTTCTTCGCTGGAGGGAATGCAAAGCTTCTGTATGACAAGATGATAGAGGAAGGTTATAGACAAGAAATTGATAACGGAGCTATTGAGATACCGAATATTTCCCCTGGCGGTGACACGGTTGGATGTATTGTTGTCGATGCAGATGGTAATATTGCCGCAACATCATCAACTGGAGGTATACCTGAGAAACTCCCAGGAAGGGTAGGAGATTCACCAGTGATGGGGGCAGGTGCTTATGCAAATGATGTGTGCGGGGCATCAGCAACTGGATGGGGTGAGCACATCATGCGAGTTCTCCTGAGTAGAATGACCGTTCTCTATGTTGAAGAAGGTCTGGATGTCATGTCAGCAGCAATGAAAGGAATGGACATGTTTGAGAAGAAAACAGGAAGTGAGGCAGGAATCATCGTGGCTGACAAGAGTGGGAATTTTGGATATGCAGCAAATGCGAAAGCAATGCCAGTTGCGATCATCAGAGGTGAGCTAGAAAACCTCGAGTCTCACGCATGTATGAAGTGACGAAAAATCGAAACGCGCTGAAATTTGAGTAAATAAATGTAATGGTATTAGTTGCTACGAAACCACACCTTATATTCAATCTA
>JAEOUL010000068.1 GCA_016839345.1 Candidatus Thorarchaeota archaeon
CCTGAAGTTCCACCCTTCATACTTCGAGCAGGCACACTCTACTTCATAATCATAGTAGCGACACTTAGTACCTCCATTCTCCTCTGGCAGACTGCAGGAGCCCTCCTAGGACACTTGCCATTCATTGGAGCAGTGTTCTTCATAATCTCTGATTCACTCATTGCAATCAACGCATTCCACCATGATATCTCACACCATGAGTTCTACATCATGCCAACCTACTATCTGGCAATCTTCCTATTGTCTCTTGGTGTCTTCGTTTTTGCATTCTGAGTGAATCGAAGGTCCAAAGTTTGATAAGATTAGGAGTCCTCACGGGCTGAGGGGACATGCGTGAATAGAGAAGAGCTACTGGTAGCAATAGATGCCAAACTGGACCAGCTAGATTATCCAGAGCTGATTGAACCAGAGAGCATCCATGCAGTGGCAATTATGACACGCGAAAGAAGGCAGCTTGGGGAGCTCGAGAAGGAATTACTCCAGATTCTTGAGCTTGTGAAACTCGATGAGAGAGTGCCCAGTATCGTTACTCGACTGGCTAATGTCTATCTTAAGGAAGCCATCTTTGGGCGAGCCATTGTCCTATACGAGCTGACGCTGAGTCTCAATAGCAAACAGGTCAATGCCTGGATAAATATGGGACTGTCGTATCTGATGGTGGCAAGCCCCAAGGAAGCCATCAGCTGCCTTGGTAGTGCTCTAGCAATAGACCAGAGAAATGCTCTCGCACTTGTGTATCTAGCAATGGGGCAGCTCAAACTGGGAGAGCTTGCTGATGCAAACAAAAACCTTGATCGAGCAATATCCATGGATTCCAATATGACTAGGGCCTTGCTTGGAAAAGGCGAACTCTTCCGTGCGAAGGGAGAACTTGAGGTGGCAGTGACATGGCTGCGGCGTGCCCTTTCCATGGACCCAAACTTCGTACCAGCATTAATGGAGCTTGGAAGTGTCTATCTTGCCCTCAAAAAGTATGATGCAGCTTCTGATGTCCTGTCCAAAGCCCTATCGATTGATCCTGAACAGGCGTACGCGCTCTCAACCATGGGAGACATTTATACTGAACAGAACGAACTTGAGTCAGCTCTATACTATTATGACAAGGCTGTGAGCATCAAGTTTGATGACCCAGAGCTATGGATAAAGAAGGGGGATATTCACAAGGCTCTGAAGTCCTACCAACAGGCATCCAATGCATATCAGAAGGCAATAAACGCAAATCCAGAGCATGTAGAGTCTTGGGTCAAGAACGGTGCAGTGATGTTGCTGCTTGATGACGAAGGGACTGCATTAGAGTATCTCAACACAGCACTTGCCCTAGAGCCAAAGAACGCTGAGGTTGCGCATCAGAGAGGATTGATTTACTACTCCTTAGAGCGACATCAAGAAGCATTAGATGATTTTGATGCAGCATTTTCAGTGGACCCAGGCAATCCAATGCATCTGTATTATCGAGCACTTCTACTTGAGATTCTCGGGAGGAAAGAGGAAGCAAAACGAACCTGGCAAGTTGCTCTCAGGCTCTTCAAAGAAATAGGGGATGACATGAAGATTGCCGAGTGCTCAGCCAGACTGAAGCGCCTTGGATAGAATTTTGACAAAATCACCATTATGGTTATTAGAGTAATAGACACAAAATGAGGCGGCTCGAAGAATTATGACAGATGAATATGAACGATTGTTGAAGAGAAATGGCCGCAAGGTGAAGTGGGGTGAATTCGTTGGCTCTACTACATTCGTAGAGTCAAAAAATGTCGCTAGACATGTTGGATGTGAGAGATTATACCTGAAATTTGAGGGCGGAAATCCAACTGGTACACAAAAAGACCGTATAGCTCTAGCTATAATGGACTCTGCTAAGCAGCAAAACGCAACTGCAGTCACTGCAGCATCATGTGGTAATTTTGGAACTGCACTTGCATGGGCCGCAAGATTGTTTGACATTCCGGCTCACATCTTTATTCCCGAGGGCTATCATGTACCAAAAGACCGTATGAAACGCATCAAAGAATATGGAGCTGAAATTCACTTTGAGCCCGGCCAGTATGAGGATCTTGTTGAACTATCCTGCAAGAGAGCTGAGGAGGAGGGCTGGTTCAACGCAAACCCGGGAGTTGATGGAGTCAAAGAAATTTCTATTGAAGCATATGCGGATATTTCAAGTGAGATATACAGAGATATTCGACGAGCCCCAAATTTCGTATTCGTGCCAGTAGGAAATGGCACGACTTTAGCAGGAATCCATCTGGGATTCAAAAGATTGTATGAGACTGGCAAAGTTTCATTTATGCCAAGGATTGTAGCTACTAGTACCAGACGCGGCAATCCAATCGTCAAGTCATTCAAGATGAACAGCCGAACTATTCAAGATCTTCGTCGAGATGAGATTAAGGAAACGAAGTTTAATGAACCACTCACTAATTGGCATGCATATGATGGTCAGGAAGCTCTAGATGCTATATACGAGTCCCGGGGTTTCGCGGATTATGCTTCTGAATCCAAAATGGTAGAGTTCTCTAAAATTCTCAGACAAGAGGAAGGGTTGTATGTTCTCCCTGCTGCTGCAAGCACTCTTGCCGTTATGCATGACTTAGCTGACAACAAAGTCGTCGTGAAAGGGTCCTTTGTAGCGGTTCTTACTGGAAGGGACTTTGAGTAGGAAATTAAAGCTCCAGACTCATTGTGATGTTTCCATCTTCCTCAATGTTTTGTACAATAAAACCAAAGCTTTCATAGAAATGCTGTAGGGGTATTCCAACCTCATTCTCAGATTCTGTGTCCAGTTCGATTATAGAGAACTCATTCAATCGTGCCCAGTGAATGAGCGAATTAAGTACAATTCTACCAATCCCTTTTCCTCTTGTTCTGATTGCAAAAGTGTCCAGATAGAAAGTGTTCCCTTTTGCTCTATCTACTGGATAGCCTAGAATAACACCTTCTGGAATCTCATCAACTAGTATAAACAAAACCAAGACGTTTTCTTTACTGAGGATTGATTCCAGCTCAACTGAATTGTAACGAAGGGGCTCCCTAAAGGACTTGGCTTCAATTGATTTGAACCAAACCTCATACTGGTCAGACCATGAATCGGGCAAGATGATATGCAGGTCGCCATCGAAGAATGGAAGAAGCTGTATCCTCATCTTTTCCCACACGTCAAGGGAGAACGAAGAATCCATAGGATAGTGCCCCGTTTATGCAATTATCTCTTCAAATCATATCTCTGCGCTGCAGAACCAATGATTCTCTGGATTAATTGATCATATGAATAACCAGATTTCATTGCCATAAATGGATAGAAGGATATGTCCTGGTTATCGGGATCAAAGTCCATTCCTGGCAGAGGATTAATTTCTAAGAAATATAGCTGTTCATCATAATCCATACGATAATCGATTCGAGCAAAATCTGGAACTTCGAGTAATCTACAGATTTCAATGGAAACCCGTTCAATCTTCTTCCTCAGGTCCTTACGGATTTTTGCAGGGCATATGTAATGGTCTAGCCCTTCATAGATTGTCTTAGCTTTCTGGCCATAGACCCCTGAAATTTCTGAAGGAAATTTAGAGAAGTCTATTTCCAATATTGAAAGAACCTCGGGTTTTGAACCGAGGCAATCTAGGACACCCACGCTAAATTCTCGTCCTTGAATGAACTGCTCAGCCAAGATTGGTTGTTTATACTCCTGTAGCATGATTCCTAGTTTCTTGATTAGTTGCTTCTTGTCCGGTACAACATTGTCTTCGTTAAGACCCACTGAAGATCCTTCTTAATTAGGTTTCAGAATGACTGGATACTTGAATTCAGGTTTGTTGGCTTGTCTGATGTTCGATAGAATATGAAACTGTGGAGTCAATATATTATGGAACGAAAGAAACTTCTTCGTCCAGCCTTTGTTCAGGCAGACTGCAGTTGACAGAACATTGGCACCTACATATGGAATACCAAGCATCTCCAAGACCGCAGGAATATGAGATTCTCGGCTCTCACCACGGACACCCTCAGACCGATTAAAGACAAGATCTGGTTTGACCTGCTTTAGTGTTTCAAGAATATTCTCATCCGCTTCGATGAAAACATAGTCATGTCCTCCTGATTCTATGCCATGTTTTATCATCTCAATTGTATGAGGTGGGTCATATTCTACTTCGAACTCTGATTCATCCTTTCTAGTATTCAACACTAATGCAACTTTCATAGAAGTTCAGCAATTCTTAGTTGCTTATCTGTTTAAATCCTTAACACTTTGCCAAAATAGCAGTTCAAGTGTCTTAAATCTCGAAAGAATCGACCTCCTCCTGAAAAATCGAAATGACCTTTGATTTAAGCTCTGGGGGAATACTAATGGGCTCATTGACGGTTATGAATTTCTTGAAGAGTTCGTCCTCTCGAGCTTGGGCTTCCTTATACAGTTTTGATTCCTTGAAGTCATCGACTAACTCGCCTTTCGCATCTTTCTTGACAGCCAAGTAGAATGCGAATAATTGTTCATCCATTGCAGTTTCCGAGAGAAGGTAGGTCAGTGTTGTTTTTCCGCCAAAGAGTGTGAAGAGATTCTTGTGTTCTTTGTTGAGCATATTTTCACGGAACCCTATTTGACTAGGGTCAATCCCACTACCAGCACAAAGAAGGTACATTTTAGCACAAATTGTGCAATGATGACACCATCTATAGTCTCGGCCAGCTTCGGTTTCGGTAAAGCAGCTCATTTGGTATTTTGCTATTTCTGGATATCGATGGGCGAGAGTTCGCTGTACCATCATATCCATCAAAGGTTCTATCAGACTTCCAGTTGCTACGGACCGACC
>JAEOUL010000029.1 GCA_016839345.1 Candidatus Thorarchaeota archaeon
ATGGATAATCTGCGTTCAAGTGTAATTCACAACGATGTAAATGACAATAACATTGTAGTATCTTTCCCTCATGAACAAGAGCGAAGGAAATTTGGTCTTCTTGATTTTGGAGATATGGTACACTCATGTACCATCAATGAACTAGCAATTGCAATAGCTTATGCACTTCTTGATAAACCAGGGTCACTTATCTCAGTTGCACAGGCGATAACCGCAGGTTATCACACTGTTTTTCCAATCACTGAGCTTGAGATTGATTTACTCTTTCCTCTCATTTGCACACGTCTAGCAACTAGTGTGTCAATTTCTGCTTACCAAAAAACGCTTGAACCTGATAGTGAGTATATTGTAATCAGTGAGACCCCTGCTTGGCAAGTTCTCACATCACTTTCCAATATTCCACCTCGTTATTTCTCCTATTGCCTACGAGGAGCTATTGGACTAGAACCATGTTTTAGATCAGCTGAGATTAGAGAATGGATTATGAGTCATTCTAGAGAATTTGCTAGTCCTGTCGGAATCAAACTTGATGAATCCAATAGTGTGGTCATTGATCTCAGTGTGAGTAGTACCGATATACTATCTCCTGCTCAACTCACTGACATCAATGCTTTTTCGAAATTGGTTTCTGAGAAACTTCCTTCACCAGGAACTAAGATTGGAATTGGCAGATACAATGAACCTCGTTTAATATACAGTAGTGAACAGTACATCACTGATGGTGATGAATTCCGTACTGTCCATATTGCGATTGATCTATTGGTTGATTCAGGAAGTCCAGTCTATGCAATTGCAAACGGAAAAATCCATAGTTTCCAGGATAACAACAAACCATTTGATAATGGACCTACCATCATTGTTGAGCACGCAACTACTTCAGATGGACCTCCATTCTATGTGCTCTATGCACACCTAAGTCATAGTTCTCTCAAAGGACTCAAAGTTGGTCAAAGTGTAAAGAAAGGCGAGCAGATTGGAGTTATTGGAGAATCCCTAGAGAATGGTGGTTGGCCGCCGCATCTCCATTTCCAGATTATTGCGGATATGATGGAACTCTCAGGTGACTTCTTTGGTGTTGCGCCTCCAAGTAAACGGAATATCTGGTTGAGTATCTGTCCAGATCCAAACCTCATACTAGGGATACCAGAAGGTCTCTTTCCACCTTCGATGTTATCTAAGGAGAAGATTTTGGAACTCCGCAGACAACATATCGGGTCTTCGCTTGGAATTTCATATCGACGACCTTTGAATATTGTACGTGGATTCATGCAATATCTCTATGATGCTGAAGGTCGACGGTATCTAGATGTAAGAAACAATGTTCCACAAGTTGGTCATAGTAATCCGGTTGTGGTAAATGCTCTAGCAAGACAGGCTGCTGTATTGAATACAAATACGCGATATCTCCACGAGAATCTTGTAAAATACGCTCGAAGACTTACCTCTAAGTTGCCTGGAGACCTCAAAGTCTGTTTCTTTGTGAATAGTGGGAGTGAGGCAAACGAACTCGCTCTTAGGTTAGCTAAAGCACATACAAAGCAAAGGGATATCATTGCCATTGATGGTGCCTATCATGGGAATACACAAAACCTCATTGACATCAGCTCCTACAAACATGATGGTCCCGGAGGTGAAGGACCTCCATCACATGTACATGTTGTAAAAATGCCAGACACCTATAGAGGTGAGTACAGGGATGATCCTGAAGCTGGAAAGAAATATGCACAGAGTATTATGATTGCTTTAGAGGACATCCATGATCAGAATCGTGGTGTCTGCGCTTTTATCTGCGAACCATTGATGGGTTGTGGGGGTCAAATCATCTTCCCTCAGGGTTATCTTAAGGAAGCCTTCAGGTTAGTAAGAGTGAGTGGAGGGGTATGCATAGCAGATGAAGTGCAAACTGGATTTGGTCGGATGGGCACTCATTTTTGGGGTTTTGAGACCCAAGATGTGGTTCCTGATATTGTTACATTAGGGAAACCAATTGGAAATGGTCATCCAATTGGTGCGGTCATTACAACTCCGGAGATTGCAGAGTCTTTCAATACTGGAATGGAATTCTTTAGCACAACTGGTGGGAACACTGTTTCATGTGCAGTTGGCATGGCAGTTCTTGATGTAATTGAAAATGAGAATCTACAACTGCATGCCTTGGAGGTTGGAGAATATCTTCTCTCCAAACTAGAATTGTTGAAGGAGAATCACAAGATTATTGGTGATGTTCGTGGAATTGGCTTGTACATAGGCGTTGAACTTGTGCGGAATATTGATACTCTTGAACCTGCAGAGAAAGAGGCAAAGTACATTGTCGAACGACTAAAAGATCTTGGTCTCCTTGTCAGTATTGATGGGCCATTGAACAATGTTCTCAAGATCAAACCCCCTCTGGTATTTACTAAGGAGAATGCTGATACTCTAGTGACAGCTCTTGATAGGGTTCTTAGTGAAGATCCGGTAGTCAATTCTCCTTAGGTTTGGAAGCAAATTCCATAGTTGACTATTGATCCCCTCACAGATTAGAAATATTGGTCGTGCTAAGGTTATTACGCACTCATGTTTGCAGTAACATAACAACGAACTATAGTGATTAATATGACTGGACAGATTCCTGATAGATTTCGCTACGAAGGAGAAGAATATGATCTCGTTGGTCTTGATGGTGAAAAACTGTATGAGCCAATAGATTTCGGAATCACAACTCAGATGGCTTCGACTGCATGCTGGCGAGGATATCAGATGGTATATGATTGTAGGGATGGAAAGTTAATCCTAGATGAAATGCATACTCGTACATCCGATAAAATTGTGGTCAATGGTGTTACTCCAGAAGAACCTGAAAAAGAAGGCGGGTATTCTTTCTTCAACACTATCTACAAAGATCTAGGACTGAAGACAAAATTCACTGGGTCTGTCCTCTTAGCAAAGGATTTCATCTCTGAGATGTATGTGCATATGGGTTTTCAAAGTCCTGATTCATATAGAATCGTCATCGAGGTTCATGCGGTTGATGGTGACATCATAGAAGTAAAAGACCTGTCTGATGAGATGGAAAAACGGAGAAGAACTGGACGAGTCGCTCCAAGCATGCCCGATTCAGATGGGGATTCAGATATTAAAGATTGGATTAGTGATAGATTCTCACTAGACTACAAATCCGAATAACTGGTGGATTCAATGCTCGAGAAACCAGATTACACAAACAGTATCGTGAACTTGATGTCTTCGATAGGACGTTCATCTGGAGTCACAAGTCTTTATCCTTCCTTAGATTACAATTCTCTCTGCAAATTAGAGGAAAGAAAGAATATCATCTTACTCATCGTGGATGGGATGGGTTACAACTATCTGAGAGAATATGGTGGGGATACTACCCTACGGAGGAATCTCAAGGAGTCAATCAGTTCTGTCTATCTCCCTACGACAGGTGCGGCAATCACATCCATAATGACTGGAGTAGCTCCCCAGCAACATGCTGTTACTGGTTGGTTTGTGTACCTGAAAGAGTATGGACTGGTCTCAAGAATTCTACCCTATAGTAACACGATTGATTACAACAACTTGGGAACTGACATCTCGAATGTAGTTGATGTTACACCGATTTTCAATGGAATGAATCGAGAGTATTCTCTTGTATTAAATTCAACAATTGTTGATTCAGTATTTACGAAGAATCTCACTGGCTCTGCAAATAGGATCGAATATTCTGGAATTGGAGAGTTTTTCTCTCAAATTCGAACCGCTATCTCTCAAGGCGCCACAAAGACGTACACATATGGTTATTGGCCTGATTTTGATGCTGTGAGTCATATTCAAGGTTCAAAAAGCCCTGGCGCACGAGACCAACTTTACCAATTTGATAGACACCTTACCAATTTCATTGAATCAATAGATGGAACTGACACAACCATCATCATCACTGGTGACCATGGATTTGATGATGTAATCCCAGAAAATGTAGTCTATACTCAGGACCATCCTAAGCTTCTCGATACTCTTGTCATGCCTTTCTGTGGTGATACTCGGAGTGTCTATGCATATGTTCGACCACACAAGGTCCACCAATTCGAACGTTATGTGAGTAATGAATTAGGCGACACATGTGATTTATTTTCTAGCTCAGAATTAATTGATGAGCAATGGTTTGGTCTATTCGAACCTCATCCTCGATTGCTTGAACGTGTTGGTGATTATACCTTGATTATGAGGGATGGTCATGCAATGATAAACTGCTTTCCAGGGTTTGCACCATTGAAGATGCTTGGACATCATGGTGGTGCAAGTGCTGATGAGATGTATGTACCCTTGATTGTCATTGACGTATAAAATAAATTATAGTTGAGGGATACCTATTTCCCTCAACTCTTATCTTGATTTTATCTTTCTACTTCAATCTCTTCCAGTGTCTTACCCTTTG
>JAEOUL010000241.1 GCA_016839345.1 Candidatus Thorarchaeota archaeon
GATGTAATCAACCTTGGTTTGAAACATGGTGGCAGGGCATACTCAATCGGAATGTGGAATGCCGCCCATTCAAGAAGTTTCTATGGAAAAGAGGATTACGCGAAGATGTCGAACCTTAAACAAAAGACTGACAAGAAGGGATATCTAAACTCTCACAAGGTCTTTCCTGGACCATTGGTTCTTAGTGTTCGAATGAACCTGCTAGTCATGTTCATTGCAGGACTTGTCGCACCAGTTGTAATTTGGGTGGCAAGATTACTGGTACCTTCCATTTTCCAAGCATATGTCCCATGGATTATTGTCAATGACCTTCCAAGTTTCTTGATATGGTTCATTGTGGGTATACTCGTTGGCTTTGTCGTAACTGAGTTTGCGAATTTAATTCCAATCACAGTTGTACTTTCAATTGGTACACCCTTCTTAAGATTAGGAAGGAAAATCTTCCATTGATGGAGGCGCAGTGAATCTTGGAAGTGACAGAAGCATGAACTCCATAATGGACCACATACATTCATCGAATTGTATGAATGTAAGTCTACGCTCATTTGCGAATAATCATATGAAGTTGAATTTTCACTACAGTTTTCTTTCAAAATCTACCTTATCTTTCAAGTTCACAGGCAGTGACTACTATTTCTCTCACAAGGAGGTATCTAAATGACCACAACTATACCAACTAGTCAGTTACAGGCGTTGCAAATTGGTAATGTACATATGACTGTAATACTTGGCCTTCCTGCTCTAATACTCCTTTACATTGGTACAACGTTATACTATATTTCTAAGGAGAAATACACTTTTGTTCACGGGGTATGTGCGGGTCTGTCATTATTGTTAACAACAGTCAATATTGTCGCTATACTACCTCTCACTGATACATTGCTCAGAGTGGGAGGAGCAGACCTTTTTCATCTAATACATATTGGTTTGGGAGTGATAGGTTACCTGGCTGGTGTAGGTGCTTTCCTCACTGGAATCTCAGGTATTCGAACTCATATCCCTGGATTGGTAGCTGCAATTTGCTGGACAATAGTTTTCGTCATGGGATACATTCAGTACATCGCCTAGAGGTGAAGAAAGATGAATTTAGTAGAACAAATCTCCGAACTATCAGAGGTATCTTGGATCAGCGATCTAATGGCAGAACGTTTGTCTGCAAGTGGAGACACAACCGGAATCCCGTATTATCACTACCGATGGAAGAAAAATTGGCTTGCAGATTATGTAGCATGGCCAGAGTCCAGTGAGCAGGTATCATCTATTTTGAGATTTGCCTCACAACGGAAGATGCCTGTTATTCCAAGAGGCGGTGGAACTTGTTATTATGGATCAGCGAGTCCAACGAGAGGTGGAATTGTTATTGATACGAAACGGATGGATAGAATCAAAGAGGTAAACAAGCAGGAAGGATGGATTAGAGTAGAGGCTGGAGCTGTTTGGGAGATTCTGAACAACGAGTTAGCGAAACAAGGTCTTGCAATCCCAGTTGCGCCTCAGAGTGGTGTCGCATCCACACTTGCAGGTTGGTTAGCGATTGGCGGGTCAGCTGGTGTTGGAACCCCAAAATATGGTTCGATGATTGAAAATGTGTTTGAGATGGAAGTTGTAAGACCAGATGGCACGATTGATACTGTCACAGGGGAGGACATGATGCCCTTCTATGGCACTTCTGGAATATCAGGAGTTGTTACATCGATGAAGATGAAAGTAATCCCAATTCCTGAATTAACTGAAGGATTCATGTTTGCGTTTAATGAGCTTGATAAAGCAATAGATGCACTCTCCCGTCTTAGTAAGACCAAAATCCAACCGACATATCTGAGATTAACCGATCTTGAGTACGAGTGGCGTATTCAGGGTGGTCTTCCACCTGGAGTAACTGGTCTTTTCTTTGTCATGGTAACATATAGTGGAGCAGCTGATGAAGTGGTAGAGTCGATGAAGACAGCCCGTGGTATTTTTGAGATCGCTGGTGGGGAGGAGATGCCACAGGATTACTATAGGAAGAATTGGGATGACAGGAATATTGTTGAAATGAAACTCAAACTGGAAGTTCCAACTCTATCCATGCAGAATTTTTGGATTCCAATTCAGAATATTGAACCCATAATAAGGAGAATGTACAAAATCGCAACTAAGTATCGTATAAACTCCTGTTTCTATCTTGTTTTTGGCAGCTCCTCAATGGCTCGGCTTTGTGTGTTTGCGCCATCAGACCATAGACACTGGATGCACTTCATGTCTGGAAAAGCAATGCTACATAAACTGGTTAAAATGATGTACCGACAAGGGGGTAGACTCTATACACTGGGTCTCCAGAACACAGTCTATATCAAAAAGTACCAACCAGAGGATTACCAACGTTACAAAGAGCTTCGAAAGAAATGGGATCCAAGGGAGATGATGAACCCGGATAAGTTGACGCACTGCAATATGTCGTACACTAGGATGAATCTCATGTTTACAATGAACGGGTATTTCCGTAGGCTACAGGTGCTTCTTAGAAGAGCGGAAAAAATCCTACAGATACCAGTTGCTTACCAGGAGGGAAATTTCTAGATGTCGAGATTCTTTACACCAGAGCTTGATGTTGACCCAGACCAGATAGTTCTATGCAGCAATTGCTCTACATGCAGATGGACCTGCACGAGTTACGAGGAGTTTCGTTCTGAGGCGATGTTCGCTGGAGGTCGGCTCAGGCTTCTCAGGTCATATGTTGAAAAGAACCTACCAGTGGATGAGGGATTCATAAGAGCAGTCTATGCATGCAGCACATGTGAGCAGTGTGTAGAGAGGTGCCCCATCAAAGTCCCATATGTAAGAATAATTGAGGATGTTCGCAAAAAACTGGTTCAGCTTGGGAAAGGACCCTATGGAAAACTGCATGTCATGGGAGACCTTGCATTCAAACACAACAATGTCTTTGGTGAAGATCCTCAGGAACGTGGCGATTGGGTCAAATCCGATACAAGAATATCCGATGATTCTGAGTGGGGATATTTTGTAGGATGCACGGCATCGTACAAACGACCCGAAATAGCAGACGCAACCTTACGTATGCTCAACTTCTTTGACATAGAACCTCAAATACTGGGGGCAGATGAATACTGTTGTTGCAGTCCGTTGATAAGAACAGGACAAGTAACTCGACCTATTCATGAAGAAACTGAGAATGGAGAGAAGGAGTATCTTGGTACTCTAGAAGCTGAGAAGTTCATACTCCATAATGTCGAACAGATGAAGAAGAGGGGCATTAAGCATGTGATATTCTCATGCTCAGGATGTTATCGGACAACAACTTTGGACTGGCCTAAGTTCTATAGAGAGAGACATGGAATCCTTCCATTCTCCACTCAGCATCTCACCCAGTTTCTGGCTCTTAAGTTAAAGAAGGGCGAACTCAAGTGGAAAGGAAGTTACCCTGAAACAGTGACCTATCACGATCCGTGCCATCTAGGACGACATGTCGGTGTGTTTGAGGCACCACGAGAGATATTGAAGAGTATCCCTGGAATTAAGTTCGTTGAGATGGATCGTAACAGGCAAAATTCAGTTTGTTGCGGAGCAGGTGGAGGTTTCAAGGCAGGCTTTGGAGAGAATGCAATAAATGTTGCAGAGAGAAGGCTAAATCAAGCTTTAGAAACTGGCGCTACGACCATTGTTTCGTCGTGTGTTTTCTGCAAATTGAACTTTCTCGATGCAGTTAAAAAACGCGGTGTGGATATCAAAGTCCTCAATATAGAAGACCTATTCATGAGCTTGATGGGGCTTGGTTGAGTAACCAAGCCATCAAGTATACGATGGTTAGACCGGACTGAGTAAATCACTTGAGCAACCCATCCATCATATTAAATAGGGATACCAAAAGCCTTCAGTCGACCCCAAAGGTGAAACTACCAGTGACGATAGCCGTTGAAACAAATGAACTCACAAGACGATATGGCTATAGAGTTGCTTTGAGGAAAGTTTCACTGAAGTTTCCAATGAATGGTATCCACGGACTTTTTGGTTCCAATGGAGCGGGGAAGACAACTCTGATGCGTGTTATATCCACTCTTCTTCGTCCACATGGAGGTACAATATTAGTCATGGGGTTCGACCCACAAGAAGAACCTGAAGAAGTGAAGAAACGTATTGGTTTAGTCGGTGATAAGATTCTTCTCTATGATGAATTAACTGGCATCGAGAATCTGAGGTTCTATTCGAAACTATATGGACTCCAATCTGATTTCTTTCAGTCTCAGATTGAGGATCTATCTAAACGATTTGCTGTTGATACATGGCTAGAAGAGCCTGTAAAGAACTTATCAACAGGTCTGAAAAAGAGATTCGATATTGTCCGAAGCCTAATACATGATCCTGAGTTGCTACTTCTGGATGAACCATTCAGTGGACTGGATAAAGACACAACTGATGACTTTTGGGAATACCTGAATGAGTATAGACACAAGAGAACGACGATTGTAACCACACACAATCTCGCTTTTGGCGCAGCATTGTGTGATGAATATGTGACACTCAGAAAAGGCGTTGTGGTGAGCCAAGGTGCTATCTCTGAGTTTGATCAAACTCTCTGAGGTGATTGTATGACATCAGGTCTTGGCGCAGCGATAGCAATTGCAAAGAAAGACATTGTCACACAATTTCGTAAGAAGTTTGAGGCATTCTCGATGTTCCTCTTCGCGCTCATAGCTGTAATCGCCTTTTCCTTTGCGGTTGTCACAGGAGGATCAGTTCCGGAGGAAGTTGGGAGTGCTCTTCTATGGGTCATCATCTTCTTTACAGGTATGTTTGGATTTGCACCAATCTTTCTCTCTGAATCAGAAACAGGCACTCTCCGAGGTCTTGCGGTTGTCACAGGAGGGTCAGTTCCAGAAGAAGTTGGGAGTGCTCTTCTATGGGTCATCATCTTCTTTACAGGTATGTTTGGATTTGCACCAATCTTTCTCTCTGAATCAGAAACAGGCACTCTCCGAGGTCTTGCGACTGCACCAATACCAGCCTGGTCAGTGTACCTTGGGAAAGTCATCTATGGTTTCTTTCTAATGGGACTTGTGGAGATATTCCTCGTTCCAATCATCTCAGTGCTTTTCGGTTTTTCAATTCTTAATGACCTTCCACTAGCAATCGCAACACTTCTTGTGGGGACTCTGGATCTTGCAGCAGTAGGATCTATGGCATCAGCTCTGACAATGCCCTCTGAATCGAAAGCAACAGTGTTTCCCCTTGTCTATTTCCCGACAGCCACTTCAGGTCTTATGCTGTTGATTGAGATTACAAAAATAATTGTCTTAGGACCAGGTTTGGTTCCTGTTATGTTAATTTTTGAAATTCTTTTAGCACATCTAGTAGCAATGTTGACACTATCAGCATCTGTATTCCACTTTGCGCTTTCACCTTGAAGCAGCGTTGATAACAAAACCTTCATATTGCAAACTGCAAACTTCGCCGACAATTCGAGTTGAA
>JAEOUL010000080.1 GCA_016839345.1 Candidatus Thorarchaeota archaeon
ACCACTTGTTTCACCAGTGAGGCATAGTCCTTCATCTTTCCAAGTCCATTGAGAATCTCCTTAAGATCCAGTGTCTTAGGAAGCTTTTCACTGCTTGTTCTGGGATAGGAGATAAGTGCATCAAGATAGAGGGATTGTGCGATAGCAAGTGTTCTGCTTGGTTTGAAACCAAAGTGACGATAGGCTTCTGATTGGAGTGTACCAAGATTGAATGGTGGATGAGGCTGTTGAATGGTTGTCCTACTATTTATCGAATCAACATGCGCAGTTTTTCCTTCCAATGCTCTAACAATGGTTTCAGCATCGTTCTTAGTGTCTATTCGCTTCTTGGAATACTCTAGGTCTATCTCTATTCCATTGTGAACAGTCTTTGCCTCGATTGTCCAAAAAGGGTGTGGCACAAAGAGATTGATCAGCTGATCCCGCTCCACTACATACGAGAGAGTAGGTCCCTGAACCCTCCCAGTAGACACAACCTTGAACCATCCAGCTGTGTTCTTCACGGAGAGGGTCAATGCCCTCGTGAAGTTGATTCCATATAACCAATCAATCTCATGTCTAACTTGACCTGCCTCAATCATTGGAAAATCCAGCGTGCTTGACATGTTATCATAAGAGTTCTGTATCTCCGAGTCTGTGAGAGTACTGAAGAACATCCGATGTGCATCAATTGGATTCGCTTTGCAGGCATATTTCAAGGTTAGATAACCAATCAGACTTCCCTCTATGTCATAATCAGTTGCAACAACGAAGCTGTCGATATCCTTTGCGAGACTCTTAATCAGACTAATGATGGGTTTTGTCTGAGTTGCTTTTTTTTCAACCTCATACCTAGGAACCCAAGAAGTTTCCATCCGTGGATAGTTCCATCCTTTCTCGATCTGTTTGAGTTCAAAAAGGTGTCCAAGTGCATAAACAACGACAAGATCATTATTTCCCCTATTACACTCATAATATGAAGCGCCACGTTTCTTGACCTCACTAGGAGCTCTGTTATCATCCAGAGCGTGAGCTATACGCTTTGCTGCCGTAGGCTTTTCTGTAATGACCATCACTCTGGACACTTTTGTACACCTTTCTTTCTTATTCCCAGACTGCTTCACGTTCAAATAGCCATTGTGGCATAGACTAGTACATCATTGCATATCGCGTAAGTCTTAAAAGCAGATGCAAAATGGGGACCGCTCGAGGTAAGATATGTGAAGCCTTGGTGGCCGAGATTAATAGTAAAGCCAAGAGTACGACTCACTAGGCCTAGATTTGGTATGCCTACCCGTCCTCCAGACACAGTCATATTTGGACTTATGTTCATCGCTATACTATTCATTCTCGGTGGCAACATCTACACCTTAGTCCGAACACCCCCCGCCATAGCTGGTAGTCAAGGTGGTGCCCCAATCCTCATTGCACCAGGGATTGATCAGCAATTAGGCATGGAAGGGATTGTTGCATCGGTCATCATTCTGGTAGGCGTGTCTGGTCTTGGACTAGTATATTATGCCTCTAAGTATGTCTTTCAACCAGGATATGCAACTAGACTCATGATACTTGGAATGATAATGGCAGGTGTGGCTTTCCTAATTTTCAGTTATCTATGGAATATCAAGGCGGGTCTCCTATAGACCCACCTTTTCAAACACAGAACATACCAAAGATTAGTCTATGTAAGGAACAAATGGTCTATTCCTGTCCTCTTCAAGAGGTCCGATATTAGCTCTTCAGCTATCTCCAATTTTATCCTCTTTCTCTCACCTGCAGGAAAGTGATTCTCATGTCCTGGCTTAGACCATCTTCCAACCGTGACTCCAAAATCCATTCCTGCAAGAATGATCTGTTTTGGTGAATATTCACTGACAACATGGCAAGCCCTATCTCCATCTGTGAATCCTCCCCACAAGAATGATCTATGGGTCGGCTCAACCTGCGTACTTCCTAGAATATTCCCAAGTTCTGGCACAACTGACCTCACCTTCTCCATATTATCACCATGGCTATGAACAATAAGGATAGCACCTTTTTCATTGGCTTCCTTAAGGTGTTCCAAATCTCCATCCAAATCTGTTACAACCACGTCACATCTAATGTGACTCTCCAATACAACTGAAACTGCTCCATCCGCGGCAACAATAACAGAATCTGTGAGTTCTCCATTATCTTCCAAAATCTTCAGATGACGATCAAGTGAAGGTCCTGCACCACAGACAATCACTTTCTTACCAGTTATGGTTCTTTGCAACCGTTTTAGCAGAGCGTCTGGGTTGATATTCTCAAGCATTGTAGTTAGGAGTTCTGTGGCTTCTTGGTCCCTTTTCATGTTCAATCCTAATCTCTGAACTATGTCAAAATAGGTGGGACTCCATTCGGTCCATCTCATAGTGGATCACCTATACCATGCTGTTCTTGTACTTCTCTCCCAATACGTGCAGCAATTCTCGCTTCTTTTACATCATGAGTACGAATCATGCTTGCACCATTCATAACAGCGATTGATGTTGCTGCAAGTGAACCCAATAGACGATCCTCTGGTCTATCTTGTTCAAGTAGGTGTCCGATGAAGGCTTTCCTTGACACTCCCACTAGAAGCGGATGACCAAGCTTGACAAACCGCTCTAAGTTTCTCAGAATGGCAAAATCTACCTGTGGCGGTTTGCCGAAACCAATTCCTGGATCAAGAATTATTTTTTCCGAACTCACTCCACCATCTTCTGCTATCTTCAGACTAACTCTCAAAGAATCTAATGAATCTTGAACACTTCCACATGGAGTGGTGCAATTAGCCATAAGAATTACAGGAACATCCCGATTTACAACCAACTCTACCATTCTTGGATCTGCTCTCAAACCAGAAATATCATTCACTAGTGAAACTCCAAGGTCGAGTGCAAGCTCTGCAACAGCTGATGAGGTAGTATCGATTGAAATGGGTCTTTTAATATCATCAACAGACTCTAATGCCAATGAAACCCTCTTAATCTCTTCTTCCCTTGTTATATCCGAAGTGCCATAGACTGTCTTTGGTGCTGTAGATGCACCGCCAACGTCAATCACATCAGCCCCCTCTAGAACCAATCTCTCTATCATCATTCGAAATTCGTCGGTGGTTTCA
>JAEOUL010000081.1 GCA_016839345.1 Candidatus Thorarchaeota archaeon
AAGATGTACTTGAATTAGGGTGCGGTTATGGTCGTGTCATTGAGCGTCTTCTTAAGATTGGTTGTAACGTGGTAGGTATAGATATTTCAAAGGACAGTCTTGAGTTGGCTAGAGCATCATTTCGAATAAAACCCCTATGTCATTTGTTCCAGATGAACGCTCGTTCTTTAGCATTTCGCGACAACTCTTTCGATAAGACCATCTGTATCCAGAATGGAATATCGGCTTTTAAAATTGAACCCAAGGAGCTCCTATTGGAAACTGTAAGAGTGACCAGAAATGGAGGGACTTGCTTGTTTTCTAGTTACTCCGACAGATTCTGGGAACATAGACTCGAATGGTTCAAAATCCAAGCATATGCAGGTTTACTAGGAGAGATTAACTGGAAAGAAACCAAGGAAGGAGTTATTGTCTGTAAGGATGGATTCAGAGCAACCACATTTCGAAAACAGGATTTCTCAAGTCTGGCCTCATCATTGGGTTTCAACATTGAACTTATTGAGATTGATAAATCCAGTATATTCTGTGAGATATCAGTCGAAAAATAGTGTCACGAGAGTTCCACGGAAATCTCATTCACCACCTAGAAATTTGTTAATTCCTCTAGCTGCTAGCTTCCCAGCGCCCATAGCACTAATGACGGTTGCAGCACCTGTTACTATATCACCTCCAGCAAAGACAGCAGGTATAGAGCTCATCCCTGTTTCTGCATCAATGACAATCGTGCCCCATCGGGACACCTCAAGACCAGGAGTGGTTTGGGGAATAAGTGGATTGGGTGAATTACCAATTGCGACTATTACTGTGTCTACATCAATGATGAACTCAGATCCTTCAATAGGAATAGGTCGTCGCCTTCCTGAGTCGTCGGGTTCACCGAGTTTCATTTTAATGCACTGCATTCCAATAACTTCACCTTTCTCGTTCCCAATGACTTCTGTAGGGTTGGTTAAGAGTCGGAAGTTGACTCCTTCTTCTTCAGCATGATGTACCTCTTCAAGACGGGCTGGAAGTTCTTCTCGGGATCGGCGGTAGACGATATTGACTTCAGCAGCTCCAAGCCTGAGGGCGGTTCTGGCTGCATCCATAGCTACGTTTCCGCGACCAATAACTGCAACACGGTTGCCGATTCGAACTGGTGTGTCATACTTGGGAAACTCATAAGCTTTCATCAAGTTCACCCTAGTCAGGAACTCGTTTGCAGAGAACACTGTGACCAAGTTCATTCCAGGAATTCGCATAAAATTAGGAGCACCTGCTCCTGTGCCCAAGAAGATAGCATCGTAGCCGTCATCATTAATCAATTCAGGAACAGTTCTAATTTTTCCAACGACATAATTGTACTTAATCTCTACACCAAGTTTCTCAAGATACTCTACCTCAGCCATTACAATATCCTTTGGTAATCTGAATTCAGGAATGCCATAGATAAGAACACCACCAGGCTTGTGAAAGGCTTCAAAGATAGTGACTTCATACCCCATCTTCACCAAGTCGCCTGCACAAGTCAACCCCGCAGGACCAGACCCAATGACAGCAATCTTCTTCCCATTCTTCTTGGGGAGCTTTGGCAGTGGTTCACCATGTGCTCGAGCATAGTCTGAAACGAATCTTTCAAGTCGACCTATTGCTATTGGCTCATTTCTAATGCCATAGATACACGGAGCTTCACACTGAGTTTCCTGCGGACAAACACGACCACAAATTGCAGGAAGACTGTTAGTTTCCTTTATCTTAAGAGCGGCCTCCATGAACTTCCTCTCCCTGATAAGTCCAATAAACTCCTTAATTGACACTTCAACTGGACAACCATTGATACACTTTGGATCTCGGCACTGAAGACACTTCTCAGCTTCTTCTATTGCTTGTTCAGCAGTATATCCAAGAGCAACCTCTTGGAAATTCTTATTTCGAACAAGAGGGTCTTGTTCAGGCATAGGAACCTTCTTCGTTGGAGGAGGTCTCTCACGTTTCTTCTTGGGTGCTTGTCCATCTTTCTCCGACATTAGACAGCACCTCCGTGTTCTTCAATCCATTGTTTTTCAGAAACTGCTTCTTGTTCCTTGTAGGCATCAAGTCGACCCATAAGCTCATCATAATCAACTTCATGACCATCAAACTCAGGTCCGTCAACACATGTGAACCTCATCTGGCCACCAACGTTTACACGGCAAGCTCCGCACATTCCAGTCCCATCAACCATAATACTATTGAGGCTAACAAGTGTGGGAATCTTCTTTGCTTCTGTAGTCTTAGACACGAACTTCATCATTGGTACTGGACCTACCGCAAAGACTAGGTCAATCTGTCGGCCTTTTGTAATCAGGTCTGAGAGAACTGTTGTCACGAATCCATGTACTCCACAAGACCCGTCATCTGTTGTTTCGTAGGTTTCGTCACTAATCTTAGCCATCTCATCACGATAGATGAGAAGATCCATACTTCGTGCACCATTGATTGTGATGAGGTAGTTACCTGCCTCCTTGAAAGCCCGGGCCACTGGAAATACAATTGCACTTCCACAGCCTCCACCAATTGCAACAACTGTGCCATATTTTTTCTCAGTTGGTGAAGGTTTACCTAGTGGACCAACAAAATCGAGAATTTTGTCACCAACTTCCAAGTTTCCTAAAAGGAGAGTTGATTTCCCTACCTCTTGAAAGACAATTGTGATTGTTCCCTCTTTTCGGTCAAAATCAGCAACAGTGAGTGGAAAACGCTCCCCTGTTTCGTCAACACGTATAATCACAAACTGACCCGGTTTGCACACCTTTGCAATCTCTGGTGCATCAACCACCATCATCTTCGTATTAGAATTCAGAACTTGTTTGAAGAGAATCTCATACATTCAATCACTGCCTCGAGACATCTCAATATAATCCGTGTGATTTGCGATGCGACAACATGCCTGAGATAAGCGTTTGGGTTAGGTACAATGTTGAATTGATAGAAATTAAGAGCTGTAAGCATTGTGAACCTCTCTTACTACTAGACCTAGTAAATCTTTAGAAGACTTGATATGGTACACAACAGCACCAGCATCTTCAAGAGCTCGACACGTCTTGGTCGATCTCTTTCCGCCAATGTGAAAAAGGAATAATTTGTGGCCAGACAGTGACAAGTCACGAACAGTTTCTACAAATTTATTCCAATTTGCAATCTCAGCATCGGTCATCATAAGGATCATTATCTTAGATTCTGCTGCATTACAAACCTTGGTCATCTTCTTCACAGGCGCCACAGTTCCTTCACCTTGATATGCTAGAAGAACTCGCTCTACCACAGACCTTGTGGAAGACCATTCGCTTGACCTGCTCTCGCTCGAAAAATTGATTGCAGCAACTCTTGATCCCTTTCGAAGAGCCACATCTATAGCTGCAAAAGCAGCAATCAATGCAGCATGATAGGATCCACTAATTTTCTTAGATGTCATACCCCATGTCATTGAGCCACTTGAGTCAATGACTATGAGCATATCAGGGAGCGATTTGAACTGCTGCATCCCTTCTGATGTCACTTTCAACCATTTGCGTGTTGATAAGTTTGGAATTAAGATTGGAAAGGTTTGCAATGATTGAACAATATCAAGTTCCTCAACTGGATCGCCCATTCTCCAAACTTGAGGTGTAAGAGGAGCAGAACCTGAGTACTTCTGTTCGATCACTTCTATACGGAGTGTGCCATGTGCTTTTGCACGATACCAAAATCGAATCCAGTCATTGTCCAGAGATTTAACTCCAGCTGCGATATATACTCCTTCCAAGTCTTCTAGGTTTCCTCCACGTTCTTCGACTTCTATAGCAAGTCGCTCCATTTCAGCATCAGTATCAGGTATTGAGTTACTATCTAAACACTTTCGAGCAAGGTCTCCATTTCGTATCTCAATTGGACTACCCATTACTGCATCAACATCGAGTGGCACAATCACAGCATTTACAGCAATATCAGTATCAGCGGCATTTTCCATGATTTGATTACACATACCGGGAAGTTGGTCATTTTTCTCTGGCAACCATTCTGCAATTATTTTTGCGATATTCTCACAGGCTTTTGGCCATCGAGATTCACTATCAATTGCCTTACGCGCAACATTGGCTATCCTCCTAGCAGCCTCAAAGGATTGATCATCAATTGATGCTGTTGCAGGAATTGGAAATCCCCACATTGCGCGATAAGTAGCAACAATCAGTATCCAAAGAGAACTGTGTTCTTGACATCTTATTGCAGACTCATGAAGTGTAGCATTTATCCTGTCATGAGTCAGTGTAGGATAGCGCTTTAGGAGTTTTGAGTCAACAACAAGATCTGCAAACAGATTACAGACAAACATTGCGGTTGCATCATTGACTTTCCTTCTTGCACTGGAAAACATCAACCCATTTGTCACGCCATCATATGGACATAGTAGATAATGTTGCATCTCATGATGACAAACAGACCGAAGGTAGGGTTCAGCTTCGTTTGCATCCATGTATAGAGGTACACCAGCTGTGTTCAGGTGAATTGTCCAAGTATCAGAATCAATATAGAAGAAACTAGATGCATCTGATAAACTCTCTATTACTGGTTCAGGCAATGGCGGATGATAGAAGTCAGTGAGTGCCTGACTCCAAGCTCTTCTGGCAACTTCCAAGAGTCCTTGTCCATTAGAAGCAGCTTCAAAGGCACCTGACATTCACTTTATCCTCCTATTTGTTTATCAATCTCCTCTTTCAGATTAAGAGCAGCAGTTCCTCCTGATATCTCAAGGAAAACTGCGGACTCTGGTTTGTCACCTGTCACATAGATTACTACCGTAAGACCATCTGATCTCACTATCTTCCTCTTTGGAGGACTAAGGGTTTCTTTCAGAACACTTGTCAACTTCGGAAACTGAAGACTGATTGTTGTCCAGAGATCTTGCCATTGCTCGAAAGTGATAGCAAATTGAGTGAGTGTTAGACGATGGAGTGCTTCGGATACCTGTTTTAGGAGCATGCTTCGATTTGGAAAATCAGTTTCCTTCAGCAGATCTTCATGTATCCCAGTCAACTCGTCTACATTATGGTTTTTAATTCCCTTTTCGATATTCTTGACCATCTTCTGATAACTTGATTTTTTCAATGCCTTTGCCAGTTCAATGTGGTCTATGCGGACAAGAAGGTCACTCTTTGCCATATCTTTTAGCTCCTCCATAGCATCCTTCGATTCTCTACCTTGTTTCATTGAGTCCATCAAAGCAATCGCAGGAGCTCGCTGAGCAAATCGTGATGCAGATAACTCAACAAGATGTTTGGTATATGCATAGAGATCTCCATAGTAAGGTGACCTATCAAGTTCATCTCGAACATATTGTGTACGGTGCCAGAAAACGAGAGGAGCAAGTGATTTGACTATTTCAACACTGACCTCAGAGACACCAACCAACCAAGCTGCAGCTTTGGCGTATCTGTTGAGATCCTTCGCTGCTCGGACACTCAAGGGGATGATAACCTTATTGCACACGCTCTTTGCAGTGTTGAAATGGCAACCATCGCAGAGACCTGTTTCTACTGTGAATCCTGATGATTGACTCTTGTCGGAGCGAATGCAGGCACCAAATTCTCTAACTACTGAACGCATAAATTCTGATGCTTCAGACGACACTGATACCTTGTCAGCAAGATTCCAAATTGTTAGTAAATTCTCTTCTGTAAGAACCGCAGGAACTTGCCAGAGTTCATCGTAACCAAACAACCTGTCATCCCGAGAGGCAAGGATCAGCTCTAAGTCGTTAACTGATGGCATTGTTATTGGGACTGCAATTCCAAAACGGTCGAGGAAAGGAGGACCGATATCAAATGTTCCTGCATCAGTAGGATTCAATGTACCATACAAGCAGAATTCTTCACACCGTTTGACTTCATCATAGTATTTCATCTCACCCTCAGCGAGGAGAGAGAGGAGTATATTCTGAGCATGAGGTGTAAGTCTATTCACTTCATCAATGATCTTCCAGA
>JAEOUL010000242.1 GCA_016839345.1 Candidatus Thorarchaeota archaeon
TCGATGATACACCTCCACCACCACCGCCACCAGACTAATCTTAGTATATCGTGTTTCTTCTGAGCCTTTGGACTCTCGGGTCCTGGGCTCATTTTATCTTTATTTTTTCTATCCATTTCATCGCGCAAATCCTAATATGTAACCGAGTGAGGTTTTGTCCAGAACTGACCTCTGGATGGTGTAATAGTTCAAATGAAGCATTTACTCGAGTATAGAGACAGCCAATTTCACGAGTGTTCGGGTACACCAACAACGCCCATTACTCTCACTGTTGATGAATCCTTGAAGAAGCTCATTCTTATTGTTCCTAGTGGATCAAGCATGATTGAGCGCAGAGCTGCTGAACGCAATGCACGTGGCATTGAGAAGGTTGGATTTCAAACAGCTTCAAAGGGCAGAATTGGTCGTGGTTACGAGCTTGTGATTGAAGGTCATGGTGGCGGGCTTCCTGATCGTCTCAGGCATTCCCCACGAGAAGTATACTAGAATTTCATGAACAATACACTTAGGTACAAGATTTCTTCCGAAAGGGAATAAGTCCCATGTCCTCAGTGTATGAAGATTGAGTAGGAGAGAGAAATTCGATGTCAGAAGAACGGGCAAAGAGATGGATTGAAGAGTCTCAGAAGGATACAATACGTCAGAGTGCAGGACGCCAGCATCTTATTAGAGCAGCTCAGGCTGAGAAGAATGGTGATGTTACCACTGCTGACCGTGAATATGCATTAGCAGCAGAAGCATTCCTAAAATCAGCAGATGAATACCGAGGTTCAAAGAGTTACAAAAAAGCCGCGTTAAATATGTGCGCAGCTGGTGATGTCTACTCTGACATTGGTGAGGCATCCAAAGCAGTAGCTACCTATCAGCAGGCAGCTGATGATTTACTACTGGCTTCTAATGAACATCTTATGTGGGGTGAAGATGTAGAAACAAGCAAAGGCACTGCTATTGCAATGGCAGCTTGTATGATCTATATTATGATTGGCAAAGAAGCTGATGGATTTTACAAAGCTCGTGGTTTTGCGGCTGAAAATGCTTCTAAACTTCGATTACCCGCAATTGTTAGATTGAGTCAGATTCCGCAGATGCTTGAGAGTGCAATTCAATCACTTAACCTAGAGGCTTTTGCAGCAGCAGAAAATGCTGCGGTGACTGAGCTCAAGGCTGCACTAGCCAGTGCTAATAGCCAAGAGTTTACAAAATATGTTGATCGTGGTCTCGACATGATTCGAGAGATGCTTCGGGGCAAACTCAAAGTTCCAAAGCTATCCTCTCAACTAGTGCTCCCTGCTGATTTGACATTCACGGAGGACTTTCCTGTCAAGGCAATAATAACCAACTCAGGTGATGGTGAAGCTCTTGACCTTTCAGTTGAGTGGCATTTTGACGAAGGTCTGAACCTGATGTCTGGAGAACGAACACGAGTTGTGAATAATCTCCAACCTGGAGATGCTCTGGATATCGCGGTTGTCCTCAAGTCAGCGGAATCACTTATTGGTGAGAAAGAATTCTCCATTATGATTAGAGGGTCCTATAGTGACAAGCTCAAGACTGCATATAGTCTTCAAGCTGGTCCCGGAACATTGGTCCTTAAAGATTTCAAAATCAGTGAGAAGTTATTACGAGACGCGGATGTCACAGATGGAAGAGTTGGTCTGCTAAAGGAAACAATTCAAGATACTGAACTTGAGGCTGAACCTCTTGTACGAATAGTTGACAGCTTAGCAGGATCATTGAGAGAAGGTCGATCTGATGTTGAGGCAGGCGAATTGGATTCAGCCAAAGCTAGAATCCGTGTTGCCAATAATATGGTAGATGCCATTGATTCCATTGTTGGTGATGCTGATTTAATCAGGAAGGTCAGAGAAAAGAAAGAAGCTGAGAAGAAAGCTTTTGCAAGAGAGAAACTCACTCCAATGTTCAATGAGGTGATTGAGAAGCTATCAATTCAGGAAAAGAAACTTGAGAGTGAAGTCCAAGACAGTCTCAAGGAATGGGATTCCGTTGCTTCACAAAAGCAAGAATTGAAAGCTGGAGTTAGGCGTATCAAAGATATTGTAGATCATCTCGCTCTCTCTGGAACTGATGTAGCAGTTTTACAATCCGAAATTGACAAGGTTCTAAATCACTCATTTTTGGTTGTTGAAGCACGCCCATCAACTCCTGAGAAAGTTGAGATGGCTCTTGTTGTTGCAAGGTCAATGAGGAACGAAATCACCCAGCTACTCGATTCAAAGAAAGCCGAACTAGAGTAACTCCTATCATTGAATCATGAGTATTGAATATGATTTACGACTCCATTTGAATTATCTACTAATTGGATACTTATAATTTCAAAATTTCAGAATTCTGAAATATTTAAATCCATTTTTCTCCTCATTGTACTTGAGGATTAGTAAATGACTACCATTGACTTGCGGAAAGAATTCCTGATGACGATTGGGAAAACCTATGAACAGTACGGATATCCCGAATACTGTGGTTGGATTGAGGGTCTTCTGCAATTAGAAACACAAGAGTGGTCACAACGAGGTATATCAAGGCGATTGGGTGAGTTATTCCCTGCATCTAAGTATCCGACATCTGTCCCTTCGGTTAATCGAGCTCTCAAAATACTTGAGAATTACGGCGTAGTCGAAAAAGCAGGGTCTCGAAAAGCAGGTTACCGATACCGCGTTGTTTCTTCAACCAATCTCGTTGCATCTATGCTTCAACAACTTATCGCTGTTAATCAGGAATTCATTATGAAAATGGAGGATCTCGCAACTAGAAGTAAGAAAACAGATTCAGACCTACGAAGGGCTGTGAGTAGTCAAATAGACACAGCTAAAGTCTGGAATCGAGCAGTAGAACTGATTCTTGATGAAATAAAGGAGTGATGAGAGTTGAGAAAGAAATCAATTATTATAATTGGGGCTGGATTGGCTGGTCTTTCAACAGGCTGCTACGCTCAGATGAATGAGTATGATAGTAAGATTTTCGAACATCATACGAAACCGGGTGGAGTTGCTGCTGTTTGGAGAAGGGGTGACTACTTAATTGATGGAGGGATACACTTCCTGATTTGCCATAGACCTGGGACTCCAATCTACAAAGTTTATTCCGAGATTGGTGCTGTTGGTTCATATGAGATTGAAGATATGGATAAGTATCTTCGATTTGTGGATGAGAATGGAGCTACGATTGTTGAATTCACGTCTGACTTGGAGAAATTAGAGCGTGACTTAATTGCCATCGCACCTGATGATACAGATGAGATTCGAAAGATCATCAAAGAAATAAATTGGATGAAAGATTCACCACTGTTGACAGATTTGGGAATGAGCACTTCACCACCTGAGCTTAGAAGCCGTTTTGACACTTTGAAAGACATGTGGAATATGCGAAGTTTCATGAAGTACTTCACGGGGAAATATTCCAAAACAGCTGCTGGATACTCACAACATCTGGAATCCCCTATTCTTCAGACTATCATCAAGTATGCATTCTCGCCCGATATGGCCTTCTGGTTTGTCATCATGATTCTTGCTACAATGGCAGGCGGTTATCTTGGTCTGTTCAAGGGGGGATGTCATGAATTCGTGGAGTCTATTGTTGCAAAATATGAATCACTCGGGGGTCATATCCAATATCGGTTGAAAGTTGCTAAGATAATAGTAGAAGACGATGTTGCAGTTGGTGTTGCTCTTGAAGATGGAACCGAACACAGAGCTGATGTGATTGTGTCGGCTGCCGATGGTAGGAGCACCATCTATGATCTTCTTGAGGGCAAATACGTCGATGACAAAATCAAGAAACGTTACGATACATGGAAGCCTTTTGATCCAATTCTTATTGTAAGTCTTGGAGTGAATCGGGAGTTTGAGAGAGGAGCTCCATTCATTGCATTCACATTAAAAGAGCCCTTGGAGTATGCTGGAAGATCCACTTCATTTCTTCCTCTTCGTATTCTCAACTATGGCGATGCCTTTGCCCCAGAAGGTAGAAGTGTCATCCAAGTCATGCTTGAAACTGATTGGGAATATTGGTTCAATCTCCGCCAGAATCGCGAAGAATACATTGCCTATAAGAAACGTGTTGCTGACGAGATTGTCAGTAGACTTGAGAACTTCTATTCTGGAATTTCTACTCAAATCGAAGTGACAGATGTAGCAACCCCCATCACATCATGGAGGTACACATTGAATGACAAAGGCTCACCCATGGGTTGGTTATTAACAAGGAGTACACTGACTGAACTCATTCCTCGTACTCTACCTGGTCTAGATAATTTTTACATGGCCGGCCATTGGGTACTTCCAGGGGGTGGCGTTCCCGGAAGCATCTATACAGGTAGAAATGTTCTCCAGATTTTATGTAAGAAGGATGGGAAAGAATTCAAGACAAAACTTTAGTGCCTATTACCGAAACTCTGTGGTTAGGAGGATAACTGGATGATTGAAAATTCGAAATTTCCCTTTGCGGTACTTGTTACATTCTTCATGATTTCCTCTATTTTCATTGGAGCTTCATTGGATAGCTCAAACATTACTTTTCTGAACTTGAATAGAGGGACTCATATAATTTCCTCTACGAGTTCTATCGTAATAGATGGAAATCTATCGACCAATGAATGGAGTAATGCTGTTCACAAAGTTCAGTGGTATATGGATGCAGATCCTGAGAATTCTGATGGCTTCAACTACATGTACATTGATGAAGATCCGTGGAATCTCTATATTGCCCTCGATCTATGTAGTGATCAAACGAACGATAATTCGGGAGAATGGGTCGGGCTCTGGTTGAACACTAATGAAACTGATTTCTATAATGAGGTATGGGAAACTCCTCTTGAATGGGAAGCAGCCTTAGACAAAGGTTGTGAATCCCTTCTGCATGATGTTGAGAATGACAAGACTATTGAATACTTCACTGAACTTGAACCAGTATTGTTAACCTATCGGTATCTCCCGGAACCTATAGTTTTCAATGGTTCATATATTGGCACTCAAAATGATATCATGTGGGATGATCTTCAATACTTAAACATGACATCAGAATTCAATGGGACACATCATATCTATCGCTTTGATGCAGATTTTAATTTCTTTGATGTTTTTAACATCTTTGAAGAACTATACTTTGAACATCTACAAAGAGTTGAATTCCAGTCTCTTGATTTTCACAATGTTACAATTGACGAGTTCTATCTATGTGTGACTGATGAGCAAGGTAATTTGATTTCTGACATGAAGACACCGATGGCAACCAGCACATCTGAAATCCTCAACTCAATTAATATCTACAATGAGAATTTTACAACTGAAAGTAATCTGCGACTTTCGATTCAAGCAATTAACGATGCTCCTTTTAAAACATCATTTGACTATGTGGCAGCAAGGTTTTTCGTTGATCCAAAAACCGACATTGCGGTGGGTACAGTTCTACCCTACGCATCTATCAGAAACTATGAAATCGCATGGGCGTACGGCCCAACTGAAAACAATGCCAGTGATCATCGGTCATTCGAATTTAGAATTCCAAAGAGTGAGCTTGAAGGATATGAGATGGAAACTAACCTTGGAATCATAGCTGGAGGTTATGGAACTTTAGCCTCATGGCCAAACACTCATAACTGGGTACTCTCGAACGGCGTCCACCCATCCTTCCCTGCGAACACCGGAATTCCTGAGGAGGGTGATGGATATTATCTCTACTACTCAATGCCCATGAAGGGATGGACTCCGCCAAGCGCTCCAATACTTGATGCTATATCCCCAGATCCCGATTCAGATGGGAATGTGCTTGTCAACTGGAATGATGATATTGCAGTAGAGAACTGGACAGTATATAGACACTCTAGCTTGATTTCTGAAGCCAATCTGGAATCCGCGACCGAAATCGCAACAGGTCTAACAGAAAGCGAGTACAATGACACCGGACTTACTGATGGAATATATTGGTATGCTGTTGCAGCAATAGGTCCGTATGGTTATTCGTATCTCTCAAATAGTGTGAGTGTGACAGTAGAGTTTCCTGTTACTACCCCAACCACCCCTACAATCCCAACAACCCCCACAACTCCCTCTCCCATCGATCAAAACCTAATAATCATACTCGGTGGAGCTGGAGCTGTTGTTTTACTGGTCATTTTAATCGTTGTTATAAAAAAGCGATAATCAACTAAATACCCTGAGTTTCAACAGCTCAGGGTTTCTTATTTTTTCAAGCAAAAGGATTTCCTATCTCTTTGCCATGTACCCTTCAAGACGATTCATGGCATCTTCGATCATGTCTAATGGTGGAAGGAACACACTTCGGAAATGTCCTGCTCCATACTCCACACCGAATCCTCGACCTGGGACAAAGACTACGCCAGTTTCTGCCAGAACATCCTTTACAAAATCGTAGTCATCCTTCCATCTGCCTCGAAGGTCGATTTTTGGCATAATGTAGAAAGCCGCTTCCGGGAGTCTAGTTGAGATTGAATCTATCTCATTGAGCCTCTTGTAAATCAGGTTTCTTCGGACACGGAGTCGACTCATGGTTTCCTTCAAGTGACTCCCATCACCAGCAAGCGCGGTTGCAGCAGCTATCTGTGCAGTTGCATTCAGACAGATTCTGATTCTTGCCTGACGAATCATTGCATCATGTAATGGTTCAAGTTCTCCATTCTGGTCACTGAAGTATGCGTACCCTACACGCCAACCTGGCGCGAGGTACACCTTGCTTACTCCGTTGAATCCTATGACTGGAACATCTCCAGCAATACGAACCATTGGGGTTTGAGGTTCATCATAGGTCAGCTGGTCATAGATTTCGTCAGAGATTAGAGGTAGCTCGTGTTCTCCAGCAATTGAAACAATCTCTCTCAGTGTCTTCTCATTGTACACTGAGCCTGTAGGATTGTTTGGGTTGATTACGAGAATACCCACAGTCTTGTCAGTGATTTTCTTTCTGAGGTCGTCAGTGTCAGGATTCCAATCATCGTCCTCGACCGTTCTATAGGCAACTGGATTTCCGCCAAAGAAGTTCACGTAGCTGATATATGGCGGGTAGCTTGGTCCTGGAACAAGGAGTTCTGAACCTTTCTCGATGAGAGCACCACATAGGAACTGGATGGCTTCTGAAACTCCCGATGTGACAATCATCCGATTCGGATCGACATCAATCCCATTTACTCGCTTTTCCTTCTCAGCTGCAGATAGTCTGAGCTGTTCCTCCCCCTCAGAAGGTGAATATCCATTCCAACCATCTTCAGCAGCCTTGCAGATTGCATCCACCATGTACTGCGGCGTCTTCCAGTCGTACTTGATGGGATCTCCAATATTAAGGTAGAGTGGTGTTTCACCAGTTCTCTTCTCATACTGCTTTGCTGCGACTACTATATCGCGTATCGCATACTGAAGATTTGCTGCACGTGGAGTGATGTCAAGTTTCATCTTTACCCCTGATTCAGATGCGCAAACACCGGCGTATATTGTTTTCCTTCTACTACGTCATCACTTCTTCTTGAAAAAGACGATGATACTAATCACTATCGCGATTTCTCCGATTCCTATTGTCTGAACAATGATCACTAGTTCAAAGAATATTGTTGCCCATTTGATTGATATCGATGAGTATGCTGTCAGTTCACTATTCTCAAGTTGCGTATTGAGCAAGTAAGAAAAGGCAAGAGCATGATTAATACTTCTATGAATGATTTCACATTCATCATACACCTTGGTAGAGATGAACAAGAAACTGAAACACTCCAGAATGAATTAGGAGCAATTTATTCTGGTTTGGGAACCAATATCGTTGAAGCGACAGGCATAACTGAATTGGGCCGGGCCATAGGAGTTCTGATGAAAAATAGTAGACATGAAACTGTTGGTGGGGCAGTTGGAAATGTATTTGGAGGATGGTTATACATCTCTCTCCTATGGGTAGAGAAGACTTTGAGGAACAAAGGTTATGGAACGAAGTTGATGGATATTATAGAAACGGAATCAAAGAAAATAGGCTGTACTAATGCTCATCTGGATACATATAGTTTCGAAGCACGTCCCTTCTATGAACAACTTGGATATGAAATATTTGGAGTATTAGATGACTATCCAAAGGGATATTCAAAGTATTTCCTAAAGAAGCAATTAGTTCCATAGAATCTAATGATGTAAATATGTACAAAATATTACATTCACAATTCCATTCCGCATTTCTGACAGAACTGAGCACCTGCTTCAACCACTGCTCCGCACTTAGGACATTTTCCTGAGTATTTACTCCAAACAGTAAGAAGTCTCTCTATATCATCACGCTGCAGAAGCCTTCTTCTAAGAAGTTCTTCCAATCCATCCACTAATTGTTGCTCTGCTTCAGTATCCAACAGTATGTTACCTTTTACACAAGTTCGATCAAAGATGTCTTTGAAAGAACGGTCAGATTTCATCCATTCACCGATTGACGAGGTAAGCATGTCATCAAATTCTACACTGAGAGATTGTCCTGTCCCAAATGATGAGGATGTTCCAGTATCTGGGCTGAATTGCGGCATTATTATCTTGTAGACATCGTTGTCATATTTTACGACATATGTGTGAACATCTAGTTGAGTCAATGGAGCTAATTCGTGAATCAGATTATTGTCTAATGTCCAAGACATGAGATTGAGAAACTCTTGCTGAAACTTGATGACCTTATCCTCAACTGCACCGTTAGCTCTCTCTATCATTTTTTCTGTACTTGCTTTTTGTTCATCGAGTTCCTTCAGATTCTGTATCATTTCGATCTTGGTGTCTTCTATTCTCTTCTGAAGTTCATTGATTTGCAGGTCGAGAGCTGATTCAACTTCCGTAATTTCTCTTTCATATTCATTTCGTGCTTCAGAAGTACGCTTCTCCAATTCTTGTCTCTTTGCATCCATTACCTGAATTGGTTGATTGCTTCTCTCAATATTTAATCTCACGTTACTGGTAAGATTCTCATAGATTGATATTGCGCCTTCCACGTCATCCATTTGTTGTCCTATCTCTGTTTTTGTCTTTCTAATTTGCTCAGATATCTGATTGAAATACTGTTCAAGGTCATTTACAGCTCTAGCAAAATCTGCTGTCATGGCTCGGAGATTCATTTTATGTTTCTCACTAAGATTATAGAGTTGATCATCCCTATTCTTCTTGAGTCCCTCAATCTCCTGTTTGGTTCTCTCATTCATCAAACTGATTCGGTCATTCCACCTATCCTTTTCTAGAGTGATAAGATTCTCTAGGATTGAATATTGACTCCCAAATTTTTCTTTAATCAAAGCTTGGAGAGATTCAGTCGTTTCTATACGTAATTTGACTGCCTCGGAAACTTCTCTGAATTCTTCTGTTCTTTTGAGTGCACCACCAGAATCTGTTCTTATCTCAATTCGATTGGGTTTTGCATTTGGGTCTGAAGTTGTGATAAACTTGCTAACAGAAACGATTGGTGCTGGGTTCATCACATTTGCAAGATCGATTGTGTAGGTTTCAACCTTCATCAAAAGTGGTTCAATCTTTGATACTGCTATAGGTATATCCGCCGCTTGTGACACCTCTGAACTGATTATCCTTCGGATCTCACTTGCTCCTTTAACATCCGTAAATTGGAATTGCTGGGTTATACTACTCGTCGCTGACAAGACAATTGACTTTGTAGAAGATGTTTGGACTATCCAAAAAGGGAATGTAACCCTGCTCAAACTAACTACTCTCGAACTTCCTTTTCTCTGCGATTCCGCCGAGGCAAGAGCTACTACATGACTGACATTATCAGACTCGATTTCAAATCTTGTTCCTTTTCGCCTGTAAAGGAAGTTCAAGGACAGATTTCTTACCACAAAAACACCACAAGTGATGTTGTATCAACCGGATTCAATTATGTCTTTCTTAGATATCAGCATCAGAAAGGCGAAAACAAGTCAATATTCACATCGTTTTTAGTTTATCAATACCATTCTCAACTTCGTCTGGAGAAACTTTCTCACCAGTCAGTAATTCTTGAAGAATACCTAGGTACTGGTCATCGAGCTCGAATCCATCACCCTCTATGACCCTAACCGTTGCTCTGTGATTCCATGCCGCATCAGTATCATCGATTGAATGAAGTGTGACAACAAATTTGTCTACAACGTAATCTATCATGAGTTTCATCTGGCTGTAAGTTAGTGATTTCATCTGACCTCCAACATATCTCTGAGCATACGCCTGGAGTGCTGATATGAACGAGCCAAACAGCTCACGATTGAGTTTAATGCCCTCTAACCCGACTGAGGCAATGCTTACACCTCCCTCATCAAATACAACAATGCCCTTCACGATTCATTCAACCAAGCTTTCATCAAACATTATTTCACAGTATATTTTCTATCATCCTATGTAATAACATGTTCTCGTGCGAAGTCAAATAGATTAGAATGTGTTTTCAAAGTCTTTCAGACTATTGGCCGAGTAGCTCTCCAACTTCTCTTGCGTATTTTCGCATTTGAGTGACAGCTAGACCCATTGAAGTAAGATCCTTCGCAGAACCCATCAGAAGAAATTCACCTGCATGAGAGAGGACTACAAATCCATCCTTTCCTCGAACAATTACCTCGTACAATTCATTCAATTCTAGCTTTCCTGCGGCCATATCTCCTGTCATGAGGAGTGCTGCACTTACTGCCGCCATCAAATCAGGGTCTGCATCTGAGTCTTCAGTAGCAAAGTACGCAAGTTTGACTCCTTGTTTGCTTACTACAGCAATAGCATCCAGATCAGCATAGTTCGTTAGGCCCATTAAGAGCTCCACGAGCTCCTTCTCCTTTGCTGGGTCAAGGTGAGATGACATTTTGTTTACCTCTTTGTTTGTATTATTTGGCGACTAGTTTGCGCTTTTTCTCTTTCTCTTTTGCCTTGGCTTTATCCTTTTGCGCTACTTCACCCTCTTCAATTTCTGAGCGGAAGAAGGTAATGAGGTCTCCAAGACGTTCTTTCATTTCAGCCTTTATCGGGCTTAGAATTGCATCCGGTGTCCCCTTAAGAAGTTCTATTCCCAGGACTCTTCCATCCTTCACAATCACTCGTGGGATGAATCCTTCTGCCATGAAAGTACCTTCTGGAGGATCCTTAACTTTCTCAAATTTGCGTTCGACCTTTTCTTGGCCAAATACTGCAATCTTGTGCTCTGCAACGGTGAACAGCTCATTATAGACAATCAATAATTCTCGCTGATAGCCTTCTGGTGGATCTACAGATTCAAGCTCTGTAATCATTGATTGAATTTCTGCTGAAAGTGCAGGTGCTGTTGTTGAAGCTCGTGGTGGAGGTGCCGCTGTTGCTGTTGGTCTCGGTGTAGGGCTTGATGGTTTAGGTGTAGGTGCAGCTGCTTTTGGTTTTGGTGGTGCCGCAGCATGTGCTTCAGTTGGAACTTCAGTTTTAGGTTTTGGTGGCGTTGGAGGTGGAGCTACCTCTCCAGGCTTCAGGACTCTTGCTGCTGCTGTTGTCCCATTTAATGCAGTAAAGAAGGTTGGAGGTTCCTCTCCTTCATCAAGGGGTCTAACTTTGAAGTGAAAACCATATTCAGTTCTCAAGTTGGTTGCGACCCTTGCTCCTATGAATTTCCTCCTAATACCAGCTTGGGTCCCTTTCCAAAGATAGATGCTCTTTGTTTCGTCATCGACTACGCAAACTACCTTTGTTGATTCGAGATCGTCTTTTGTTAGTTCAACCTCATTCAAAGTCCCATCTTCCAAAACTTCGTAGCCTACAACCATAATCAATCACTACGTTATCTCTTGACGTTGCAGAGTTGGCATTGCCAGCGCAACGATTACTCTCATTTTGTGCTATATGATTGTTATTGTGCTAAATAGATGTGAATTCTTTGGTTGGATTGGTCTTAATTGCTGTGAAGAATGCTTATGAGCAAGGTAACCCACCATAATTTGGTTGTTTGTGATGGCAAGTACATCAGAATCCATCAAACTGTATAAACAAAGATTTAGCGAAGTTGAAGGCATTGGTACTGCAAAACTTATCCTTGGTCTTCTTCTGTCAACAATAATTATGGTTGCCTCCACTTGGGGCGTCCTGTCATTGCTTCACTTCTCTGGTGTGTATACAAGTGACCCCTCACGGTTTCTACCTTATACTATGTACATGTTGATAGCTTCAGCTGGTTCTATTGTCGTAGCGTTCATACTGGTAGCCATACTGACAAAGTGGCCTAAAACCGTTAGTCTTCCACTAAGTATTCATCGCTATGCCAAAAGACATGCTGGTGATTATTTTATTGCTCCGGAACCTGAAGATGAAAACTTAGGAACAGCTTTCAGAAGAGCTCTCTATGGCTCAGTACTTATCGTAGGAATTGCACTTACAATTTTGGGATTCAACCTGATGGCTGAAGTCACTACAGGGGACTTAATCATTGTGGGTACAATCTTGATGATTGTTAGTGTTGTAATTCTTCCATTTACTATCATGCTGCTCTACTTTGGGCCATGGTTGATGAAAGACTCAGGGGTTTTTCATCTCGATGAAAGAGATAGGTCTCTAAGTAATGTAGGAGATGATGTCGAAGATATCCTAGAATTCTTCGCAGGAGTGGACATCATTCTTGTCTGGATAGAGCTAACACTTACGGTGGGTTTAGATGCGCCTTGGTTGCCTATCTTCATAATCTTGGTTCCTCTTGGTCCATTATTTGCTATTGTGTTGAATTTCACCATTGTATTCATGGCTTTCAAAAAGAGAGCGACAATATCAATGATGTATTACTTGGAAACAACATATGATTTTCCTGATGTTGTTACTTCTCCAGGTTACATCCGCAGTAGAGTGACTGCATTAGTTGAACGTGAGCTTTTCGCAATAGTTTCAGATACAACTGATATCAGTGATTCACAACCAGCCATGAAAGTTGAAGAAACAGCGTTTGAACCTGAGCCCGAACCTGAAGTGGAGTCTGAACCAGAGCCTGAACCGGAACCTGAACCGGAACCTGAA
>JAEOUL010000243.1 GCA_016839345.1 Candidatus Thorarchaeota archaeon
ATAGGGATTTCAATCGCTATCATTTCCTTTTTACTCACAGGAGCGTATGTGATTAAGTATCAAAAGGAATCCCAAAAATACGATTTAGTCCTATTATTGTTAAGCTTGACTGTATTCAGTATGGCTAGTATTCCCCTTTTTCTTAATCTGATAATGCCCTCGGGTATTTGGACTCTGTCACTTGTTCTACAAGCAGGAGGTTTCTTTTCATTAGCAATGTCAATCGCAGTCCCATGGCAAATGGAGATGGGCATAAGTCGATGGAGAGCAGACGCCTCGATTGCTACTCTTTGCCTTTTAGCTCTTACACCATTCATTGTGTTTGTACTTGTTGAGTCGTGGGCACCAGGAACCTCACTAATATTCTTGGGAGCTTACTATCTTTCACATGGAGAAGCAGCATTTCTCTCCGGATTGATTGCGTTTTTGGTTTATGCTTACTCAAGGAGAAATCCTTCCCCCGAGTATTACCCTCTGATACTATTGTTTCTCACTTGGGCGTATATGGAGCTGCATCTGGTACTCTTCAGTCCTAGTGACCTGCTAATAGCCGGATATGAACACGTTCTTCCATATATAATCGGAAGTATACTCTCCATAATTCTCCTGTTCTGGGCAACTAATAGCATTACTGAACCATCTACACGACAATTCGAGAGTTACCAAACCCAGAAGATTGTTCTATGGATTTGCTTGATTGTAACTTTTGTTTGGGTTGGAGAATTCATCCGATATCAAGTACTACAACTCAATCCTGAAGTGATTGACACGCCTCTTGCAGCATCTTTCATACTTGTCGCTAATCTCCTTGCCATGTTCGCATTCATCTACCTTGAGTATCATCTTACAACAAAGGGTGGAGGTTGGGAATCAGCTGGTGTTATCACAGCGGGTTTTCTCTCGTTATGGATTATACGGAATATTCTCAAGGCAGTCTTCGAAGAATGGTCTGTTGGGTGGTGGGCTGCAGAGATTTTGCTCTTGGTCGGTCTAGTTTTGGGTCCAGTCCTTCTGGGCATGCTATATCTAAACACCATGTTTGAGGCTGAATCATCACAGCGTAAGGCAACTGTTTATGCTGATTTGTTGGGTCATGACATCACAAACTATCTGCAGGCCATACAAGTTGCTCTCGGAATTCTGAATCTCGATGATGCTTCACCTGAGGCTAAATCAAAAGCTATAGCGGAAGCCAGACTCAGTCTGACCAGAGCCGATCATCTAATAAGAAATGTCAGGCATCTGGGCCAACAATCAAGCAGTCTTTCCGATAATTTGGAACGAATGGATCTGATGTCCTCCATTCATGTAGCGCTTAATCAGGTCATTCAGATAAGTACTCCTGACGATATTGAGTTCAACATCAAAGTTGATGATGCTGAGTACTATGTCTATGCCAATGACCTCCTGACTGATGTTTTTATGAACCTATTTCGCAATGCTGTCAAGTATTCTAATCAAAACAAGAGAATTGACCTAGAAATCAAAAACATCACAGTCGATGGCAAAAAAATGTATCAAATCCACGTGATAGATTATGGTCGTGGTATTGAACCTGAGCGAAAGGAAGTGCTGTTCAGTCGTTTCATGGAAGGTGCAGATGGAACCGGTCTCGGATTGTGGGTTGTCCAAGTTTTGATTGAGTCATTTGGCGGGATGATTGAAGTCTTGGATAGAGTAGTGGGGAGTTATTCAAAGGGATCTGTTTTTGTCGTAACACTACCTGCATATGTGGACAATGATGCCGAGTAATGAAGACTTATGATTTAGAAGAATGGTGCCGCTGGAGAATATGGCTCAAGTCACTTTATTGACGAAACGGGGGAAACCTCGAGATTTAGCAACTATCAAACCGAGTGACTGATCTGTTTTGTTTCTCTCCGAAATCTTGTTTCAGTTCTTCCGATACGTTCAATGATTCTCTTCAGAGTCTTCAGCATTCCTTCAAGATTCTCATCGAGATCACTGTGTGATAGAATCCTCTCGACTGTCAGAAGAGCCTCCTCGGCCTCATGAATTAGGTCAAATGCTGTAGGGGGATACTCGGTTATACCTTGCTCCTCTAGCACAAAGCGTATTAAATCCAGAAGTTCGTCGGTCCCGTAGACTCTCATATCAATTGCATTCTTAGGACATGCCGCAACACAAACACCGCAACCCCTACACCTCTCTTGACGCACATGTAAGGTCTTGTCGACTATCATAGGCGCGTCCCATGGACAGAGATCGATGCATAGCCCACATAAAATACATCCATCGGTGACCTTGTTTCTGACCTCTATTACTGACAATAGAGCAACTTCCGTAGGATTCAGGTCTTCCTCCACTTGTAATTCACTATTAGTGAGAGTCATTCTTTCACCTCTAATCCTAGTACTTCTGCTGTGCATTTCTTAACACACAGTCCACAACCAACGCACAATTCTTTATTGATCACAAGTCTTTCATTATTGATTTTCAATGCCTTCTTATGACACACGTCTACGCATGTTCCACATAATCTACAATAAGGAGGATAGAGTAGAACAACTTTCTTCTTTATCCGAACTTTTTTGGCTGGCTCAGGTACTTCAATTAGTGCAGGGATTTCTTCAGCCTCAAAAACTGCATATCTCCGATGGTACAATTTGACCATTGAGTGTGCTGTACGTGGTACAATATTCCCATGTTTTCCCATTTTCATATCCTCCTTTTTCTTGTATTATGTTGTCTTCCCTCCTTGCCAAAAAGTAGATGAGAAAAAGAGATTGAAATAATTTCAATCACGGAACCACCACACTGCATCATCCTAATATTGTCAGATCGCATCCGCGTTTCTTCAGTTCTTTCTCAATCCTAAGTATATGAACCATTGAAACACTCTTTGCATTTTTCAATGAAACCAGCATCAATCTTAGGTCACTATCGGTGTGCTCGGAAAGCCTTCTAGGAAGAATTACGTTGAATGCGTGCTTTCTCCATTTTGATATATCCTTCATTATATCATCTCGTCCACGTTTTGAGTGTATACTGGCTTCTTGATCGGCTGAATGATTCAGTGAATGATCCTGTTCTGTGATTTCGTCATTAACAGATAGTACATCTATATCATCATTAATAACCATTAGTATCACATTATCTAATATATGAGATTCAATTTATAACTTTTTGGCACTAAGACATAATATTACTGTTATTGAATTATATAATAAGGTAACAACAATATGGCAAAAAGAGACTAATATTGAGCTTTTCAAGTAATAATACTATCATTTTATAACATATTTTTGAGCTATTAATGACATTTATATGGCTACCAAAATTGCACAGATACAGAACGCTAATTGTCATACAAAGTCAACAATACAAGTCTTCACTCACGTTGTTGGTGTTAGACACTTAACAAAGATGTAAAAAGATATCACAAACAAGCTTCATCAAGAACATTTATGATAGCTATTGAGAATCCATTTATTGATGTGAATGTCATTGGATCAGATACTTAACGATTCACTCAATCTTGAACTCCTACAGCTTATCTGCGCGGGTACGGGAGTCGATATCAATATCAGCGAACTCTCTGAGCAACTAAATAAACACCGGAATACAGTGGCATCAAGAATTGAGAATCTACTCTCCAATAAAATCATCGATAAGCCCTTTCATCCATTTCCTAAAGTTTTTGCAGAATACACTCTTCTTGTTCTTGAAAAGGCAAATCTACCCCGCAATCGAAAAACAAATTCATGGATTGAGAAAGACCCGCATATCTGGGCAGCTTTCTTCGTCAAGGATGATGAGTATAACACTCTGCTGATCGAACTACACGAAGACCTCCATTCATATCAGCTATGGAGAAACTGCATCCTTGAGGGGGCGTATATTTCTTCTGAAGCAATCTATCTGAGCACCAAGGCAATAATCAAAAATGATTCTGCCGCCTCGATTGAACTTCTGAAGGCAGATTTTCAAAATCTTCAGCAAATGAAAATGAATGAGCTTCCTATTGATCAAACATATCTTGATCTTATTGAAGCACTCCTTTTAGGCAAGGGCGTGTGGACAAATCCGAATTCATTAGCTCGAGAACTTAACGTTCACCGCATGACTGTTCAACGAAGACTAGAACTTCTACTTAAAGAGAAGATCATCTCAAATCCTGTATCTCGTTTCCCAAGAATGTGGGCACCGCCTGGATACTTCATTGTCCTTTCATTGATTGAGTTGAAAAGGCAAAAGGATCGCATATCGAAAATCCTCATAGACGACCCACACACATCTCTAATTGTTTGGGCTGGCGCAGGAAAGTACAATCTTCTTACTATCAGCTGTTTCTCGAGACTTAGAGATCATCTTACTTGGGAAGAAAAATTCGACCAGTGATTCTCTGGCTCCATCGGTGCAGTCAAGAATCTGTATCTCTCCCCTTCAATGACTTTCTCAATACACCAGCAATATGTACCACTCGAATACCTTAGGAAACGGCTAGAAACTATTCGTGGGTAAAAGATAGTTCGAAATATACAATTCTAGAGAAGAAGTGGTGCCTTCGGTAGCTCTAGAGTTTTCATAGTCTAGAAAAGACCCCTTTCTTACAGGAATATGTTTCTCTCACGAACCTCAGCGGTGAATGAACCAAGTCAGGCAGAGTGACAAGGAAAGACCCCCCGAAGCGTACACGCTATGAATACACAAGTGACCTCCGAGTCGTCTGACGAATTATCATCTTCTTGAATGACAGATTAGTACAAGTCTTACACGCTCAACTATTTTTTATGGTGAGATACCTGAAAATGCAAATGTGGAGGGAATTACAATCAATGAAAATCATCCATACCAGAATAGTATACACCATTGGTTTAATCATCGTAGTGACAATGTATACACTCG
>JAEOUL010000030.1 GCA_016839345.1 Candidatus Thorarchaeota archaeon
ATCACTGGGCTATGCAACGCGGAATTCAGATGTTCAAATGTGTTGTGTGTGGGAAAAAATTTTACGACCGTAATATTGATGACTATCGACCCACTTACAACAGATGACGTTGATTCTGGAGGGTTGAAAATGTCGAGCTTTGTAAAACCACTACAATATCCCTTTTCAAATGAAGCAAGGCAGGCATCTCAAAAGTTAGCGCGCGACCTCGGTGCTCTAGCATCCTTTCTAGACAAACCAGAGAATCTCTTCATTGTTGAAGCTGCTGAAAGACGAGTCTATTCAGCTCTCGCTAATGAAGAGATTAGATTACCTAGTATGCAGGATCCTAAGGAGGTTCTCATTTACCCCACAGCTCGATTAATTGTTGAAGAAATCGCCAGTCCACAACTTAGAGCTCGTCAGGCTGAAGCAGAATCCAAATCAGTAAACAAGCAATTACGCCAAGAAGATGATAGCTTCGTTATTGACCTATGCACGAGTTCTTTTGGTTGGGAAGTTCAAACTATTGGTACCTTGATGGAACGTGCTAAACTTCCTCTGCAGATCAAGACCTACGACATGAAGATTCGTTTTGAAAATTTTCTAGAGGTTGCTCCTGATTTTCATGATGAAGTATGGAAATTAGTGAATAGATATGTGGACCGGGGATGGACTCTGATTAGGCGTCGAGAGCTCGATAGACTAGTATCTGGTCGATTCAGACAAATAGTATTAACTGGAAGACTCGATATCCCGAAATTACCTAGAAGTCTTGCTGAAGCTGTCGAGAGAATCGAAACCGAGATGAAGGGCCATATTCAACAGGCTGAACCCTTCAAGATTGAGGGACAAGTGAATTCAGCTTTTCCTCCCTGCATGCAAAAGATGTATGATGATTCTATCAGCGGACAGGTCAACCTTCCACATGATGCTCGCTTTGCATTAGCTGCTTTTCTCTTGCGAATTGGTATGAGTGAGGATGACGTCAGTGATGTCTTCAGCCATGCACCAGACAGGTATGACTCCTTGATATCATACCAAGTTGGTCATATTGCAGGTAAGAAATCAACGATATCAGACGAGCAAGGATATTTTCCAACAGGATGTAAGAAACTAAGAACAAACAATCTGTGTCCAGTAGATACTGGAGAGACCTTCGATATGCTCTGTGAGTACATAATCAATCCTTTGAGTTTCTATAATATTCGTGCGTGGGAAGTAGCGAAGAATATCACAAATCATTCATGGTATTCAGAAAAGAAAGACAAGAAGCAGTCCTTCTAGGATTCTATCGTACTCCCCTACATCTTGAAAAGTAGAAGAGATATTCTTGAGCATACCCTGCGTATTGCCCGAAATACTCACGTGCAGCAGCAGCTCGCTTCTGGTATGATTTTCCTTTCTCTTCGAAAATCGGATAATGTTCTTGAATCACCTTCTCAATCCATACATCGATTGGAAACGCTTCAAGAAAGCCAAGAGAGAAGAGACAGACACAATCTGCAACTTTATCTCCCACACCATGGAGTCTCTTCAACGCAGCATGAGCTTTTGAATAGTCCATCCCTCGAAGTTGATCCTCTGTAATGACCTCATGATTCAACGCTTCAATCGTTTTGACAAAGAACTTCGATCTATATCCAGCATTGAGCTTTTCAAAGTCTGAGACTCTTGCCCCAGAGAGTTCATTCAATGATGGGAATCCGTAGAAGGTCTTCCCATGGAACTCATATGTGGGACCCCACTTTCTCCTAATGCAACTCATAAGGTTATGAATCGCTGGGATATTTTTCTGGCTAGAACTGATAAAAGAAAAGAGACAGGGAAGAAATGGATCACTTACAATTCTCAGTCCTGGAGCAAAAGCGATACTTTCCTCCATGATTCCTTCTCTAGTTATCTCCGCCTGTATCTTCTCAAGTGGGTCAGTCAATCTAAAGGACAAACCAATATCAACTGAATGGGAAGAGGTCTCATAATAGAGGATGTTTTCTCTCTCTTCTACATAAATCACCTGTCCCAAGTCTGCATTCACATAGCCATCACCCTCACGGGTCCAAGTGAATGTCTGACCACTCTCAATTGTATCTACAAGTGAGAAATGTTTGACTGGCAGTGATTTCATGGAGGTCAAATTCCATATCTTCTATGATGAGTATTGTGCTACGACTCAAACGTATCATTTGACAAGACTATTATCTGTTCCCTGCAAGCATTTCAGTGCGGCAGTGATGAACTCCTTTATGAGATTATGAACTTATGATCGACCTTAGGGGTAACTGAGCCGCACCTCGAGGGTTGGATTGCTAAGAATCAATACTACTGAGTTCAACTGCCTCTTTATGGATTATTTTGATGATTTGCTCGATGTCTGAAGCAGCAATAATTGGGATGTCAAACTTATCTTCTATTGTCTCTGAATTCCAACTAATGATGGCTTTTACCTCAATTGGAATCGTGTCCCCTAGTGGGGAATTACCAATGCACCAAAACTTTGGGATTGGGCTTGTCTTCATCCCTTCAACAATAAGATATTCTGAAGAGATTGATTCTACAATATCCCTAAGCGACTGGTTCCTGTTCGACGGTCCACGAAAATAACTCTGCATAGCTCCTGCAAGTCTATGTCGTTCGGTGTCTGTCCCCTTCTCAACTTCTACTTCATGTTGTGAACTCTTCACTGTAACAACAGCATATCCCTCAGATACCAATCTTCTTACAATTGATTCCACAAGTGTTGTCTTTCCTGTACCCGAATATCCAGAGACTGCGAACACACGCATACTTCCACACCATCTGTTAGGAAAATCACACCTTGTTCCTTAACAATGTTGATATACATTACCCAAATGCTCAATCCATTTCCCTTAAAACAAGGACTTACTCTGTCGGAAAAAGGTGAAACACCATTGGCAGATGACAAAATAGCTGCAGTAGAGTGTATAGATGTACGAAGAGAAT
>JAEOUL010000107.1 GCA_016839345.1 Candidatus Thorarchaeota archaeon
AAATCTCGTATAACTTCGCTGGATGACATTTTTGGCGATTTTGCAGAGCTGGTCCTTGAAAACGTCACTTTGGAAATCGATGAGCTAAAACTAGCTCTGCGACCTGCAGTCCAACAAATGGCAAGGGCCGCAACGCAACAAGCTCTAGCCCTACCTAAATCACTCATATCATCCTCGGTCACACCCCCTCTAGGTGAGTATACCCAAGACATTCAAGAAATTACTTTGGGTGCTACTAAGGGACAAGGTGGAACACGGGGAAACACAGTGACAATTGGAGGGCATACAGCTCCAGCATGGGATTTGTTTCAAGCGCCACCCAAACACCCGCCAATCATTGCTGCAGATGTTTTTGATATGCCTATTTCACTCGCAAAGGCAGTGAAGACACACTACAAAGACGTCCTTGATGATCCAGCGGAATGGGCAAAGCTTGTTGTTGACAAGTTTGGAGCAGATGTTGTAACACTTCACCTCATCAGTACTGACCGCCAACTTGGTGACACATCGCCAAATGACGCCGCGAAGACCATTGAAGAAGTACTTCAGGCTGTGAAAGTTCCAATTCTGATCGGTTCTGCAGGGGACCCTGAAAAGGATGGACCTGTATTAGCAAAAGCTGCAGAGGTCTGTGAGGGTGAGAGAACACTGCTATGCTCAGCAACAGTGGATGTATACAAACCCATAGCAGAGGCTGCTAAGAAACATGACCAAGTTGTGCTATCTTGGACATCTATCGATATCAACCAACAGAAAGAACTCAATCGAAGACTGTTTGAATGGCTATCACCAGAGCAAATTGTCATCGATCCTACAACTGCTGCTCTTGGTTATGGTCTTGAGTATGCATTCACCATCATGCAGAGAATGCGCCTTGGAGGACTGCTCGGAGATGATGAACTTCGATTTCCTATTAGCTCTGGAACGACAAATGCCTGGGCTGCGAGAGAGGCTTGGTTAAACGATCCAGCGCTGGGTCCAAGAGAACTTCGTGGTCCCATTTGGGAAAGTGTAACCGCATTGGCATTGCTTCTAGCAGGAAACGACCTCTTCATGATGATGCATCCTGCGGCTATCAAGACACTACATGATTTGATAGACTGGATGAGGGAAGCACGAAAGGTCGATGATTATCCTGATTGGACTACTCTGTCCATACCGGAGGGGGTCTAATGGCAAAACTACCTGGCCCGCTAGAGATCTATCCTCTTCTTCCTGGTACAAATTGCCAAGATTGTGGAGAGGCAAATTGCATGGCTTTCGCCACAAAGATGGCTGAACACACTGTGAAGCTTAAGGCATGCACTCCACTCTATGAAGATCCAAAATATGCGAAGAAGCTTGCAAAGCTTGAAGAGCTAGTCACACCACCAGTCAGGGAAGTCACTATTGGTGTGGGTGAGTTTGCTACAAGTATAGGAGCAAAGCTTGTTCTATATAGGCACGACCTCCGATACACAAATCCAACTTCATTCTTCCTTGATGTGCCGGATAATCTTGATACAGATGCATTCGCAAAGCGAGTCAAGGAAATTGAAGACTGGACCTACATGTACATTGGAACGAATCTGCGATTGGACGGGATTGCCCTCCGAGGTGTTTCTCAAGATCCACAAACATTCGCAAAAGCAGCAAAGAATCTAGCAGAGATTACAAAATGGCCAATCATTCTTTGTTCACTTCAACCAGAAATGCTAGCTGCAGCGGCAAAGGTAATTGCAGACAAGCGGCCACTCCTTTATGCAGCCACCCTAGATACATGGGCAGAAGTTGGTGAAATTGCTGTAAAGCACAATCTACCACTCGTCGCATATGCACCAGGCAATTTAGACAATCTAGCTACGTTGACGAATACTCTGCGTGCATTGGGTGTAAAAGAACTCGTCCTTGATCCAGGAACTGCGTCAAAGGCAGGTCTTGGACACACCGTTAACAACTTCACTCAGCTAAGACGTTCAGCTATAATTAAAGAGAATGAGCTTCTCGGGTATCCGTTGCTCTGTGCTCCGATTGCAGTGTGGGCAGATCATAGAGAAGGTGAGGCTCCAGAGCTGACAAAGTGGGACGAAGTCCTTACTGCGGCTGCCATGATTGTGAGATATTCAGATATTCTCATTCTGCATAGTGCGGACATGTGGACTAACTTGCCATTGACGTTCTTACGTAGTAATCTCTACACAGATCCTGTCAAACCTGTAGCTGTTGAAGCGGGACTCCAAATCTTTGGAGAGGTGGATGAGAACTCGCCAGTTATGTACACGACAAACTTTGCATTAACATACTTTACTGTAGAAAGCGACATCAAACAAGCAGGAGTTACTTCTTACCTTGTTGTGGTTGACACAGAGGGAATGAGTGTTCAATCAGCAGTTGCTGGAAGAAAACTGACTGCTGAGAAAGTCGCGGAAGCCCTAGAAGAAACTGGTATTGCTGACAAGGTGAAGCACAGAATTCTCATTAGCCCAGGAATGGCGGCGAGGATTAGTGGTGAAACTGAAGAGGCAAGTGGATGGACCATTAAAGTTGGTCCAAAGGATTCGAGTGGAATTGGAAAATATCTACAAGAAGCGAAATGGAAAGAAGATTAACTGCTACATCCCAAGACTGATGTTGGCAAATATCTAGAGAGAAAATGCCATGAGAGACCGTTTAGTAGTTTCGGTAGCTGGAAAAGGAGGCGTTGGAAAGACTACTACCTCCGCCTTGCTCTCAAGAGCAGTTATTGAGATGACAAAAAGAAGCTTGCTCGTAGTTGATGCAGATCCAGTCATGAATCTCCCACGAGCTCTTGGTGTTGAAATACCAATGTCAGTAGGAGCTATAGCAACAAGGCTTCGCAAGAGTATCGATGATGGATCCTTAGGAGGTGAGATTGCTAAGCAGGATGTGCTTGAAGGAGAGATCTTTGAGTCCCTTGTAGAAGGGGAGAAGTTTGATTTCTTAGCAATGGGTCGAACTGAGGGAGAGGGTTGCTATTGTTACGTGAACCGACTTCTCACACAGATTTTGGATACTCTGAGTAAGAATTACGAGATCACTCTTATGGACATGAGTGCCGGACTGGAACATCTTAGTCGAAGAACAAATCGAAATGTGGATGTCCTAGTCATCGTAATAGACCCATCACGGGCGGCTTTCGAGGCAGCTGTGAGAATCAGAGATCTAGCAAAAGAAGTTCACATCGACTTCAAGAAAGTAGTTATTGTAGGAAATCGTTTTCCGTCAGGTATGGAAGAAGAGCTCAGGGATAGGCTCGAAGAAGTAGGCCTCCCACTCTTTGGGACGATACCTAATGATGATGAGCTTTCAAAAGCAAACTATCTTGGGAAACCTCTGACTGAGCTTCCTCCGGATAGCCCTGCAGTGAAAGCTGTTGAAGAAATCGCAGAAAAACTGGGACTTCTCAGTGAAGCAACTATGTTGAAGCTTCTTGGGAAAAACCCATAGAATCATGAGGAACTGTTACAACAAGCAGAAGAAGGTATTCCAAAATGGTCGAAGGAACTTGGACTGAGAAGTACAAGGATAAGATTGTTACAAGTACTGAGGCCATAAGGAAAATCCAAAGAGGGCAGCGAATCTTTCTTGGTACAGGATGCGGAGTGCCTTCTCATCTTGTACAAGAACTAGTAAAGAATGCAAATCGGATGTCTGACAATGAGATAGTCCATCTGTTTACCTTAGGGAATACGCCATCCGCAGATCCTAAGTTTCAAGAACAATTCAGACATAACACATTCTTTGTTTCTGATAATATTCGTGAGGCTGTGAGAGAAGGGAGAGCTGACTATACTCCAGCATACCTTTCGGACATTCCACTGTTCTTTAACACAGGAAAGATACCACTTGATGTAGCTCTAGTACAGGTTAGTCCACCAGATGAATATGGCTACTGTTCACTTGGAATTTCTGTCGATGTAACCAAGACAGGAGTAGATAATTCTGATTTAGTTATAGCTCAAGTGAATGAGAATATGCCAGTGACTCAAGGAGATTCGTATGTAAGCGTAAGGGACATTGACTATCTCGTTCCTTATACTGAACCGCTTTTAGAGTTTGAATCACCGATAGTCAGTGAACGGTGTCGTAGAATTGGAGAATACACTGCAAAGTTAATTGAGAATGAATCGACCATTTCAGTTGGAATTGATGCAATCTCTAATGCAGTTACTGAGAGTCTAATTAAATCCGAAGTTCGAGATTTAGGATTTCATGGAGAAACCTTCAATGACATTATGATAGACATGATTGAGAGCGGAGTTGTCACAAATCGGAAAAAGAGTATAAACAAAGGAAAAGTGATTGCTAGTTTTGCAATGGGCACAAAGCGACTCTATGATTATGTCAACAACAATCCATTCTTTGAATTCAGGGAAACATCCTATGTCAATGACGCAGCGATAATCGCAAAGAACAACAAAATGATTGCAATCAATAGTGCATTTGAAGTGGATCTGACAGGTCAAGTATGTTCGGATTCTATAGGTCATGAGTTCTATAGTGGCATAGTTGGTCAGGTTGACTTCATTCGCGGTGCATCCGAATCAGTTGGCGGAAAATCAATCATATGCCTCAAATCAACAGCAATGAATGGAAAGGTTTCCAGGATTGTATCTCATCTTAGTAAAGGAGCAGGTGTTGTAACAACTAGGGGCGACGTAGATGTTGTCATCACTGAGTATGGTCTCGCAACATTGAGGGGAAGATCAATTCGTGAACGGGTTTTATCACTTATTGCAATAGCACATCCTGATTTCAGGAATGAGTTGCTTGAAGCTGCAAAAGAAATGAAATACGTGTTTGAAGATCAAGTTCCCTTCATAGCTCGTGGAACATATTTCCCTGTGGAGTATGAAGCTCATAGAGTGTTTGAAGGACCAAGGGGACCTATCAACGTAAACGTGAGATTGATTCGTCCTGACGATACTGACAGAATCAAGAGCCTTTTCTATGGACTGAGTGAGGAGTCAATATTCTTTAGATTTCTGACTCCATTGAAGAGTCTACGAAGACAAACTCTACAGGAGTTCTATCATGTCGATCAGGATAGAGACATATCTCTAGTGGGCGTAGTCAACGCTAATGAAGAACCAGAGTGTGAAGAGATAATTGCTGCAGGAAGATATCTGCTTGACAGAAGTAAGAACCAAGCAGAGTTCGCTTTACTGGTCAAGGATGAATTCCAGAATAGAGGTATAGGCACATTTCTTCTAAATCAGATGATGCGAATCGCAAAAAGCAAGGGTGTTCAGGCATTCGTGGCCTATGTGCATCCAAAGAATGTGCCAATGATTAATTTCATTCATAAAACTGGCAAGGTCATAGAGAGCAAGCTGAATATGGAAGATGACCAGTACTCGTTCCTACTGAGGCTCTGACCTGTTGCGTTAAGCTTTTCATTTTTATCAAGAGATATGTGGGTTGTAGATGCAATGTCAGAAGAAATACAAAAGGAAGAATTAAGGAACACGTATCACAAGGTCTGGATTCTTCTTACATTAATATTAACTCCATTTACTGCATGGCTATTTGTTACGATGGGAGTTCTTCTTATAGACCCAGTCTTGGCAATCATTGATGGACTCTTTGTTGCTATTGTTTACATTGGTTACATAACCTGCAAAAATAATCTTAGATTTAAGGCACAAAAGAGTGCTCCAATGGCTGAGAGTGTTAGTAACCTGTAGCAGTAATCACTTGAACCGCCACTTATCGATCTTTGAACGCTTTCGACGATTCTTGGTGGATTTTTTCAGTTGTTCAACTTTATTCATCCATCTTGTCCGAGCATAGATAATTGGATAACCAGGTTCAATCAGATAATCAGTGGTTATTTTCTTGCGTTCAGCTTTTTTATTATCAGACTTGCGGACCATTAGTTTTCATGTGGTAGTTATGCGTGAAAGCTTTAGGTTCTTTTGTTTGTTATTTAACAATAGTAATTTACAGAACCGTTCATCAGCAACAAAGGTCTAAATCATATATGAAGGGAAACTAGTACGGTTACGACGTTTAGAGAATGATGACACCTCTTCATACAAATCAAAATAATATCCAGAATTCGCCATTTCTGGGAGAACTAACACATCCACGCAGTTCTCTTTAGCAATATCAAGTAGTTCCATAGCCTGCTTCACATTGAAATCAATATCCCCAAGCTTCAATTCCATTTGTGCAAGACCTAATCGCATTTGGTGATCCCATCCGCTGATTATTTAGAATCAGTAGACTCGTAGTTCTTACTATAACATTACCATTTCAGCAGGACCCGAACCATTTGAGTAGTTCTAGAAGGATAAGCTAATAAGCTAAATACATAGTGAGTGAAATTGCCACAATACTTCTGGTATCGTTACGCTATGGCCCAAGTGGTGTAAGACTTTAGAGAGTTCTCTATTGTGTAAAGTGGCAACATCAAGGATTGTGGCTCCTTGGCCGGGGGTTCGATTCCCCCCTTGGGCCCCACTTTTGACCTGGAATAGCTCCTCCTCAGACAAGGTTATAAGCTTTCGAAAAGCCACCACCAACTCGAGGCGTTTCTTATCACAATGAAGGAGCTTGTCGGCTATGAGCCGTTTGCAGGAAGATATTCATTCAGAAGAGTCCATCCTATACAGTGGACCCCCTGCAAGCAATACTTTTCTTGGCCTCAATAATTCCCTCTGGCGTGTTGCACTAGTAGCTGGCATAGCCCAACTCTCTGCAAGTATATGGACTTGGCAATTTGCTATCTCTCTGGAGGCATTTCTGATTCCATGGCAAATTGGAGTAGTATTCGCTGCCGGTACACTTGCAGGACTTTGCGGGTACGCACTTTCTGGGGCGCTTGCAGATCTTCTCGGACGAAAAATGGCTCTTGTAATCTCATTCATCCCTCAGGTCGTCGGGCTTCTATTACTCTATTTGTATCCAGTATGGCCATTTGTCATAGTTGCTTTCTCGCTACAATACTTTGGTTGGAGTTTTGTGTTAGTGATTTCAAGAACCATTCCAGCAGATGAGATTACAGCTGATATCAATCCAGCAGCAACACGAAAGATTACAATGGTAATGATGCCTGCATACGCAGTTGATGCGGCTAGTCCGATCTTAGCAGTTCTTCTTTTGCAATCAGGATTTCAGACGAGTGCACTTCTACTGGTTGGAATTATAGCGGCATGTTTTGCGATGACATTCTCTGTAGTTTTTGTAGAGGATAGATATCCAATTGTACAAACTCTAGAAGAAAAGCCTGTTCAAAATCCCTTCAAAGAGCTAGGCAAATCATTTTGGAAGTTCACAGCTGCAATGATGGGGTACTATACAGCATGGGGAATGGCAATACCATATCTAGGAATTCTAAGTGTAAATGAGTGGGGAATCAGTATAGATTACTTTGGACTGATGTCCAGTGTATTTTCAATTGTTTCCGTCTTATTGATGTACAATTTGAGCGGCATCGCGGGTCACCAAACAAGATTGGGTTTGTTTGTGAGCCTGATAGGAAATTCATTAATTATGGTAGTTATTGGACTAGGTTCGGGAGTCTGGTTCCTTCTTCTAGTGAATATGGTTTGGGCGGCCCCTATTTTAGTTTGGACCGCAACTGAAGGGGTTCTAATGGTAAATGGAGTGCCTCCAGAGATGAAGGGGACAGCTATAGGTCTTTTCTCGTCAACCACATCAGCAACTGGCTTGTTTGCTGCTCCAATCGGTGCATTTGTATGGTCGTTATCAGGAAGTCTCAGATTCTTGTGGATTTTGTCGGGCGGACTTGCAGTAGGTTTTGCTATTGTTGCATGGTTTGCCTTGAAGAGGGTAAAGATACATTTTGGTAAAACGAGAATTTTGAGTTAGAAGGTATTAACCAGAGTTCAATAAGATCTGTTTTAGGGTTGGACCTCTAAGTCCCACCAAAACCAAGAGAGTGGTCCCCATTCAACTCTGTATTCTCATCTAGAATCACCTTGCCTGAGAAGCATATTGATTAGTACAAAACAAAGATTCATAAATAGATGTTAGAAATATATAACGTTAGAAATAGTTAACATGGTGTAATGTATGAAAGCTAATGCTGTGAGTTACTTGGGTTTCATGGGGGTTTTGGGATTCCTAGGACCCCTCACAGGGAATCTGGGTTATTATGGATTCTTTGGATTTCTGGGTTTCTTCAGTGCTTTTGGTGGAACTGGAAGTGATGAAAGGATTGAGAATAACATTAATCGTGCCTGTAGGAATTCGTTCGTTGTAATTACAATAACGATGGCGTTCACTCTGGTTTATATCGCTTCATATGGAGGAATGAGTGCGTTTCCACTTGCCTTTTCCATACTCTTCATTGGGAGCATGCTAACATTTGTACTATCCTACTTCTACTACGACAGAAGGGGAGAGTGAAACCTCTTGAAAACGAAAATGAAGGAGCTCAGGAAGGAACACAATCTGACTCAAGAGGAACTAGCTAGAAAAGTTGGTGTTCGGAGAGAAACTATTATCTTCCTTGAGAGAGGAAAATACAATCCATCCCTCAAGCTGGCATATAGAGTGGCAAAAACCTTGAAATCAAGAATTGAGGATGTATTCATTTTTGAGGAGTCTGATATGCAATAATCCCCTGAGAAAATCTTCGTACAACGCCTCTGGGAAGATAGATATCAATTGGAAAGCTCCAGGAGATCATGCACCTCCTGCAATCCGTCTTCCTCCTCACGAATTTCAAATGATATATCTCGGTAGTCTAAAAATAGCCTCTATAGTTAATCTACTGATTTACGTTTGTTCTTCATCCAAAGCTCTAATGCTTTTCTAGCAAACTTACCTGTGAGGCGCTCATATGCGTCCCTAGGAGGGAGGATGAATAATTCATCTACATCATCACCAGCTTCTGGCGTACCATCATAAACCTCAGCGATGAAAACAATGAACACGAGATCCCTCTCACCCTTAATCATTGGATAGGAGGCAAGGAATTCAGTGATTCTAGCATGAAGGTTCGTTTCCTCCAAAATCTCGCGTTTGACAGCTTCCTCCAGACTCTCACCAGTCGAAACGTACCCTCCTGGCAGACCCCAGAGGTCCTTATTCTTTGAACTCACAATGACAAGTTTGGCATCATAGAAAACAAGTGCTGCAACTACAGGAGTGGGATTGTTGTAGTAGAGCTGGTTGCATTTTGGACATTCAAAATTCCATTCTTTATCGGGGATAGAATTGAGATGATTACCACAACGAGTACAAAAAGAATAGTCCATAGCTGCTAGCCTCATGGCTATAGTGAAATACATACGCTTCAATCTTTCCTATTCAAAAAAATTCGTGTGACCTCAAGAAGTGACTTGTGATTTCTTACAGATGTAGAAGACATGAGTATACTTCTGTTCTGATCGTCTATCATACATCTTATCCCACTCCTCTCTCGAGTAGGTGGACCAATTTCCAGTATACATTTCCATCCAGTCTTCTTTCGAAATCCTTGTCCACCACCACGCGTCATTCCTTGTTCTTCTATCTACCCTTAGAGTTTCCAAGCCTTCTAAGTAGCCAATAATTTCATCATCATTGAAGAAGCTGTGCACGACTTCTTCATCACTGTGTTCAAACAACCAATACTCACCCGTTTCTCGCTCTTCCCCAGTTATTGGCCATGTGTCTATGGACGCAAAACCGAAGAAGAGATGGCCTCCTTTCTTCACAACTCGCTTCATCTCCTGAATAGCTTTTAGAGTGTCCTTTTTGGTCAGATGAACCATCGAGTAGAACTCATAGACAAGATCGAATGAATTGTCATCAAAAGGAATGTTTCTCATATCTCCCACTGAGAGATTCACTTTCAAATCTCGATTCTTACAGAACTCTATTGCCGCTTCAATTTGAGTTTCAGAGAGATCTATTCCAAACGAGTTGAAACCATGTTCAGCAAAAAGGACTATGGGAGGTCTTTGCCCACCTGCACCACAGTCTAAGATTTTTCGTCCCAAGGATTTCCCAGTGATTTTCTCCTTTTCCCAAATGAACTCAAGGAATCCGTAGACAGCAGACCTATGCACTACATCCACACGATCACTCTCAATACAAGTGCAACAGCTGATTAGCAAGTTTGGAGGAGTGATAAAACTCATGAAACCAGCAATAAGCTAACTTCAGCTCTTACAAACAATCAAGTGGCTCGATTATCGGAACCTATTTGGCACATGAATGTCCTTTCTTCTTCCTCTGGTTCGTGGAGTTGCAGTAATATGGATGACACTATCATTTTGACACAATCAGAAGTCAAAGAATGCCTATCTATGAAAGAAGCAATTGACGCTGTACGGGTTGCTTACTCAGCTTTTGCAAATGGTAGGGTTGAGATGCCCAATGTTCAACATCTTGACGTGAGCAAACACAACGGCGAGGTAGATGTCAAGTCTGGATACGTAGAGGATTTCAAACTGATTGGTACGAAAATTGCTTCGGGGTTCTATGAAAACCTAAAGAAAGGATTCCCTCCCGGAATTGCAGTGATTGTTCTATTAGACTTAGAAACCAGTATGCCAGTGGCGATAATGGATGGAACCTATATTACTGCATATAGAACAGGAGCAGCTGGAGCAATTGCAGCTCAAGTTCTCGCCAGAAAGAACTCTAGTAATGTAGGTATTCTGGGAGCAGGAACTCAAGGAAGAATGCAGCTTCTTGCACTCAAAGAGATATTCGATGTCCAGAATGTGAAGATATGGGACATTGAAAGAGGACTGGCTGAGCGATATGAAAAAGAGATGTCTGTCAATGTGCAGGTTGTGGACAAACCAGAACAGGTGGTTCCTGATACAGATATCCTAGTAACAGCAACACCATCTAGAAAAGCACTCATTGGCGCAGATGTAATTCAAGAGGGACTTCATATCAATGCCATTGGAGCAGATGGGCCAGGGAAACAGGAATTAGATCCAGATA
>JAEOUL010000244.1 GCA_016839345.1 Candidatus Thorarchaeota archaeon
ACTTGGATTTGGTATCTATTGAACTAGCAGTCCTAAGGGGTGTTGATTCTATCACGGTTAGAAGAATTTCCAAATTGAAAGATGAACTTGGACCTCTATGAAAATACTGCACCTGTCCAGTTGTAGAATAGAGTTCGCCATGTGAGCGAACGACTTTCATCGAATGTGATAAAGTTGTATCTCAGTTGGATAAACCAATTCCAAGAGTCTGTAGTGTTGGCCAAAAGAACTGTATTTCTATCAGTTTCAGAATTTATGGTCTTCGCTAGTGTAATATCATTGTCATATCCAGGATGTAAAACTTGATCATCTTCATTGGTGATAGTTCTTCTAAAATCTGTGAAGGAAAGATGGTCATCATTCAACCAAACAACTATACTGACAAACATCAAGCGAACATTTCCTTCAGTTGACGCATCCGTACGAAAGTTGAAAATGAATGAAAGAGTAGGATAGAGTGATTCGTTTGTGTGATCAATGTTTCTGACTTCTGCACTTACTAGACTAACTTCCATACTCCCAGCCAGCGCATAGCTACTAGTATAGTACATTGAATTATTGATTAAGATGGCTGAACTCAATAATGAGATTATGATAACTGCGGAGACAATGATGGTTTGGGAGCGCTCACTCGAGATCATCTCTGTTCAAAATCGAAAATGTTAGAGAGTCTATATGTTCCTTTTGCTCCGCGCAGCAATCACATTAGACTAGAAAGGGCAGTGAAACGATATGGATAACCCATGGAAATAATGCCAGTAATGCAGGTAGTGGTATTCCTGGTAGAATCTTGTTTTCACGGGCAATCACTGTCATGTTTATTGTGATTCCAACAAATGCCAATAATGTTGACATGACCCAAACATAAAATGGAAAATAGAGTAAAGAGTGTGCTGAAATCAGAGAGAAGGAGATATAGTCACCGACACCAACAACTGCAGCCTTTGATTCTATTCTCGTTAGATCGAAAGGATCTGAACCTGGAAGGTCTATTAATTGTGCAGATTGAGCTACTGGAGAAAACCTCGTGAGGAAATAGTCTTCAACAACAACTGAAATGACAAGTACAAACATACTTACGGTTAGGAAAACTACTCCAAGAAATGTTCCAAAAACACTTCCATAGAAAGCAACAAAGAAATTCCTGAGGTATGAAGGAATGGAGTCCATCATTATGAACAAGAATGACATGAGAAGAACTCCCAGAGTGGCTAGTGAGAGAATACTGTACCAAATAGATCCCGTAGCACCTTTCAAGATTATGAGGAGTAGTGACTGACCGAGAATGTAGAAAGATACAGTCAAGATTGGAGACACAACGAAAGAAACAAGGGTTCTTCTTGCCTGAGGTCCACGTTTCTGAATTGTAAAGAAGAGAACAGCTACGACAAAAGTTCCCAATCCTGTTGATACGAAGATCTGGATTGCAATATCTAGCAGTGAAAATGGTTGCGAGTTTTGAGCTAGAAAATCACTTAGTCCTGAACTGAGAATGATGTACGCTAGCCCGGCACCAATAAGAAGTGGAATAATTGAGAGAAGAATCAGGTCGAGTCGTTGTCTGTTAAGCTTCATTCAGAATTCCCTTAACTCTCTTGCAGGAGTCATGTATTAAAGGGACTATCTTTCGCGCAATTTGTGAATTGTTTCTAGAACCTGTTGTTGTCTGACTAAATGAAAGTGAAAAAATAAGGAGGCGGGGACAAGTTGTCCCCTAAAATCTAAACTACTTCTGTCTGAGCAGTACGAATCCACCAACGAGAATTACAACTGCTGCACCAACAGCACCAGCAACGATTGCCAATGTCATATCGAATCCACCGGCTGTGCCAGTACCAGTGTCAGTGTCAGTGTCAGTGGGTGTATCAAATCGACCTTCAGGCAAGTAAGCCCAATACGGATCTACTGTAATTTCGTAGAACTCTCCTGCTTCCATATCAGTAAACTTGAATGGACCGCAGGTGACAAATGGATCCGAAGGATTGTATCCTGGGTTCCAAGCTGCATAATTCTCGTAGCCGATACCTGCACCAGGCTCGAAGATGTGCTTCGGAATGATGTAGTTGTATGCGGCAACACCGAAGTTCCAGTAGCTCTCCCTTGAAAACTCCACGACACAACGGTATGTTGTTGGAGCATATGCTGCAACAAATCCAGCTGAAGCAAGGGGAGCACCAGCAGGATTACCGTATTCACCGCTCTCCACTGCGTAGGTGTAAGTGAATGCGACATCCTCAGCAGTGAGTGGAGTTCCATCACTCCAGGTTGCGTTCTGGATGATGTCAAAGGTAAACCTATGGATTCCTGCGGCTGTTACTTCCTCAGTGTAGCTCTCAGCCAAGACCGGGTATGGGTTCAGGTCAGGACCAAAGTCGTACAAGAGTGAATACAGACAATTGATAATGTTGGCAGTATATCCTGAGTTCGAGGTGAATATATTGAAGCTGTCTGGCTCCTGGCCAATTCGAACTGATAATGTCCCACCAAAGGTGTCATCAAGCTGTACGATTTTCTGTATACTCCATTTCCCGTTGAGGTACCTGCCTTGGTCACGTACATGGCCCTTGAACTTGTCATTTCTGTAGCCCTGTAGGTACATGTTCTGATAGCAAATAAGGATCGGCACCTGCTCGTGTAGAGCCAACTGGAGTTCTGCAGCAGCAGCATAGGCTTCATCATAATCAGACGCAGCCAAGAGATCTTCGAGGATACCATCGACAGTTTCATTCCTGAAGTTGGCACCATTATAGTATGGCACATCTGCATATGCTGAACCGTAGGTACGTTCCATCCAGTCCAAGGTCTTACCATAGAAACTGGTAGCGTAGAAGACCATATCGTAGTCGCCATGCTGGTCCATGTTTGACATGTATGTGTTGAAGTCTTCCTGGCTTGTTTCTGCTGAAACACCCAGTGACCTAAGGGCATCAACACCAATCTGGGCAGTACCACCAGCAATCGCAGGTGAGGATGGTGAGTAACCAATCACGATATGGATTGGATTGCCGTTCGGATCAGTACGGAAACCAGTAACAGGATCAAAACCGAATCCTGAATCGTTCAACATCTCGTTTCCAAGCTCAGGCTCAGCGTTGTAATAGTGGTATGGAAGATCTTCTTCAATGCAGAAGAGATCGTTTGTAGAAACAACGAGTGAGTCATGCATATTCATTAAACCTTGGAAAACTTCAGTTAGGACTCTTGTCTTGTCATATGCAAAAGCAAAAGCTTGGCGAAAGACTGTCCAGTTCATGGGAGCTTTAGCACAGTTAATGTAGATGTGACCGTAACCATTTCGGAGTACGTCATCTATCATATCAATATTTGGATCTGCGGCAAAGATGGGGATAGTATTCGGTTCAAGGAAACTGTCATGTATGTCAATTTCCCCACCTTGTAGCGCGAGAATCATATTGTCCTCTGTGGCAATCACCTTAAACACAACTTTGTCAACATTTGGACCTATATTCAGGTATGGCGTTACTTGTGCACCACTAAGCGCAGGCGAAACTGCCATAAAAACAAAAGCTGCGACGAAGGTGATAGCTAGAAGACGATTTCTCCTATTATTATTCATATTCTCTCTATCTCCTTTATGTCCGAGTCGAATTCGGATGCTGTTCGAATGGGAGCGATAGATAAAAGGGTTACGTATGTCGTAACCGATGTGTACGCGGGCGCACACTCATGAATTACAACACCAAAGTCTAATCAATTCGCTTGATTTTATAATAATTCTGAAAAAGAAGAGATAGGGAGCTTGTGGCTCCCCTAAATGATCATCCATACTTTATTCGTGGGTCAAGTACTCCATAGAGCAAGTCCGCAACGAAGTTCGCTAGGATGGCGGTGATTGCGATAATCATGAAGATTGCCTGAACTACAGGATAATCCAACGCTACCAGACTTTCAAAGATAAACCGTCCCATTCCCCGCCACGTGAACACCGTTTCAGTCAGTGTCGCTCCATCAATAAGGAAACCAAAAGTCATCGCGATGATTGTCACCATTGGTAACATCGCGTTCTTCATTCCATGTTTGTAGAGTACCTGATTCTCGTCCAGACCCTTTGCACGTGCGGTCAGGATATAATCTTCAGTCATGACATCTATGAGGTTGTTGCGCATATAGAGGAAATAACCACCATAGCCACCAACTCCAAGAGTAATCATGGGTAGAATCAAGTGATGAAGAATATCACCAGCTACCATAAGTGCACCAAACGGACTATCCCTTGCGATCTCCCAGACCTCATAACTGATTGTTCCAAACTGTGGGAATCCTATAGCAACACCGAATGTATTTTCGGTCCACAGAGGAACCATGTAACCAAAGACCATGAGAAGCATCATCCCTAACCAAAAGACCGGTAAGGCATAGACAAACAGTGCTACAGTGACAGCACCGATATCTTTTCTCGAACCAGGGTCTGAAGCCACCTTGACACCAGTCCAGATACCAAGTATAATTGCAACCATTGAGGATGTACCCATCAGTAGCAATGTGTTTGGCAGACGCTCAATTATTGCGTCCATCACGGGTCGCTGGGTCAGAAATGAAACACCGAAATTACCTGTGAACATGCTGACGATATAGCGCCAGAACATGTAGATCCAGTCAAAGATGTCAGGATTCATTACAAGTCCGAAGTTTTCATACATCTGTTCCAGCAAATCTTGTGTCAAGTTACGACGAAGCTCATCACTTAGCATCAGACTGATTGGATTAGCTCCAAACAAGAAGGTCGGGAGTCTGAATAGGAAGAAGTTGAAGCACACAACTGCCACTACTAAAAGAAACATGTAGATGCTACGTCTTATCACATACTCACGTAGTCCCATTTCCGGACTCTCCATTGCTAATTATTGGTACATAGTGATACTAAGTACTGTTATTCAACTCGAATTGAAATAGACCTTATAAAAGTAATGTTCAAGGCGGGCGAATAGAAGAGAGAGGGGAGAGAGGTGGAAACATCCACACTCTCATACCCTATAGTGTTATCTCTCTCGCAACCTTGGATTCAACACTTGATCAAGCGTATGACCGACAAAAGTGACGGATAGAGAGAGAAGCGTTATCATCAGCCCTGGGAATACGACAACCCACCAAGCGCCCCTGATGAACGCGGCTCCGTTTTGAGCATCTGCAAGCATCCTTCCCCAGCTGGGTTCTTCAATATTAGTAAGCCCAAGGAATGATAGACCTGCCTCAGCCAAAATTGCACCGACTACACCCAGCGTAATATTCGCAAACAGGATAGGTGTAACATTCGGTAGAATGTGCCTGAACATGATGTAGGTATCAGTAGCACCAATGGCTCTAGCGGACTCAACATACGCTTTGTTCTTCTCAGCAAGAACCTGAGATCGTATCAGACGCGCAGTAGACGTCCAGCCAAGTATAGCTATCACAATTATGATGTTCGTTGTCGACTCTCCCAGGAACATAGCCAAGACCATCATAAGCGGTAAACCTGGAATGACAAGAAGGAAGTCTACAACTCGCATAAGTACCTCATCAACGCTCCCACCGAAGTAGCCTGCTGCCAGTCCGACTAATACTCCAACAATAGTGGACAAGCCTGTTGCCAGAACCCCGATAACAAGAGAAACTCGACTGCCATAGATGAGCTGTGAGTAAGCATCAGCACCCCAGAATGTGGTGCCCATCGCTCCATAGTATCCACCATAGGCTGTGAGCTTGATGCCTGTGACTGTAAAAGTGACACTCCCAGTGTAGTTTAGCCATGGTGTAGTACCCATGTAACCTTCGAAGTTCCTGTACGGAACTATGGCAACGCGGACCTTGACTACATTCTCTGGATCATTCTGAGTGCCATTGACCTCAATCATACCTGAAAAAATATCCAGCATATCAAGGTAAGTTACTGCGACACGACGTTCGCGGATAGTTTCGGAGTATGTCGCATCTCTCGTTTCATAAACTCTGACCCATTCGTCTGAGGAGTCAACAATCCAGACAAGAAGTCGAAACATCAAGTTATTGCCTGGTTGCGCGCCAGGAGCAAAGTCGCCTGTGAGAGTTGTGCCAAATGAAATAGTCATGTTAATCGCATTTGGCATTCCATTCCATGGCCAATCAAAAGACTGTTCGAAGTAGACAAAGTCACCATAGTCGGGCATGATTCCTTCTGGATCGGGACCATAGTAATCGAGATGAGTCCCAGCTTCATGGTCCCACGTCAAGTTCACATAACTCTCGGCTTCAGACCCAACTGCTGGCACGTGTTCGGCACTAAACTCGCCACTCGTACCGTTGACGTGAATAACCGGTTCCTGGTCTAAAGACTCTCTAGTAAGAACATCTTCTGTAACAACACCTTCAGGATCGAAGACAGCCATCCACGATGGTTGAAGGTATGTTGGGGCGACAGTAACCAGAGGGTTGGGATCCCCTGTTCCCAACCATGGTGCCAATATGGCCATCCCAACAAATATTGACATGATAGCTAGTCCGATAATTCCAATTCTGTGCTTGCGATACTCTCGCATGAAGCCACTCATGTTCACATACCAGTTGCTGTCTCTCCAACCTTTGTCTGATTTTGGCTTGGACAAATATAATCCTCCAATGAAAGAGTAGTTCATTCCATTACAAGAAAGTAAACCTACTCAGATTTTGTCTAACATGGCAAAACCACAAGATTGTCCTAAAAAAGCAATTGGTTCGGGTAGCACAAATGGTTCGGGTATGCAAAACTAACAGCTAATCCGCCTCATACGTTTCCTCGAAAGGATCCTCCACCAAATCTTCATCATCTTCTGTAATAAGACCTTGTTCTTCTCTCTCCTTGATTATCTGTTTTGTTCTTTTGTGAGAAGCCCAAAGGTCTGCAAAGACCATTCCAACGAGAAAGAGCGTCAATACTCCAGTCAAAGACAGAATTGTACCAAGGAACTGAAGACCAGGTATGTAGAGCATGAATCCTCCTCCAAATAACAGTATGAATGGAATCAAGAGTATCCTCTTCCTTGGTTCAGTTCTAGTTCTGGGAAATGTTCGAATACGTGACATAGCAAACCCGTTTTGTTTCTTGCAGTATCAAGGCTTTTACCTTTTCTAATCCAGCGATTAGCTTGTTTCATAATTATAGAAAAGAAACAAGCTGCCCAACTAATGTCTTTGAAAGCAACATATTTAAGCCAACCAACTGGCAACGGTATCCCAATAGGGTGAGGTGATTCCACGCCCAGAGTCTCATGCGGCTCGATGGAGTGTACAAACATGCCCCTGCTTGATATTAGGAATCTAAGAATGTATTACCAAACTCAGAAAGGCTTAGTAAAAGCTGTCGATGAGGTTTCGCTCACTCTTGAAGCTGGAGAGTCAATAGGACTTGCAGGAGAGTCAGGCTGTGGAAAAAGCAGCTTGGCATATTCAATTATGCAACTTCTTCCACCTGCTGCGAATATTATCGGTGGAAATGTCTACTTCAAGGGAGAGGATCTAATACGAAAGACAGCGAAGGAAATGCGGGATATTCGCTGGAAGAACGTCGCGATAGTCTTTCAAGGTGCGATGAACGCATTGAATCCCGTTATCGAGATAGGAGAACAGATTGCTGAAGCCATCCTCATGCACGAAAACGTGACTGAGGAAGAAGCACTCGATAGATGTGCAAAACTCTTTGAAATGGTTGGTCTTGATCCAAGTCGTATTAACAACTATCCACACGAATTTTCAGGCGGCATGAGACAGCGTGCTATGATTGCAATGGCCTTAGCTTGCAATCCAGACTTGGTCATTGCAGACGAACCAACAACAGCGTTGGACGTAACAATTCAAGCTCAGATTCTGAAACTCATGCAGAAGCTTCAGAAAGACTTGGGCTTATCACTCATACTAATCACACACGACTTGAGTGTTATTGCAGAAACCTGTGACAAGACAGCCATCATGTATGCAGGAAAGATAGCTGAGCTTGCAGACGTTGTATCAGTCTTTAAGGATCCTGTGCATCCATATGCTACTGGTCTAGTAGGTGCTATTCCAAGTATGGTGAAGGCAGAACAGAAGACACTGACATCAATTCCTGGTTCACCTCCAGACCTTATTCTTCCACCGCCGGGGTGCCGATTCCATCCAAGGTGCCCATATGCACAAGATATCTGCTCAAAGGAAGATCCAGCGCCAATTGAGATCGAGCCTGATAGGTTCGTATCATGTCATTTCGCTGAGCAGCTAAGGGGCGAAATGGTTGTTGATTTGGGGTGATGGGAGATGACAATAGACGAATCTAAAGTTATAGAAGGCTCCGCTCAAATTCGAGATGGAGAACCCCTCATTGCTGTAAGAGGAATGAGAAAATGGTTCCCTGTCAATACAGGATTTCTATCGTCAATGTTATACAAGCAGGAGTTATATGTGAAGGCAGTAGATGGAGTCAATTTCGATATCCTCAAGGGAGAAGTGCTTGTCCTAGCAGGAGAAAGTGGTTGCGGAAAGACTACAACAGGCAGATGTATTCTTCATCTTGAAATTCCAACTGATGGTGATGTGATCTATGCAGGACAAAATCTATCCACTCTAGACCGTAATGAGATCAAAGACCTCAGAAAGCGAATGCAGATTACATTCCAAGACCCTTACGAATCACTGAACCCAAAGCAGAGTATCTTCAGCATTGTAGAAGAACCAATATTGGTTCATAAGATCCCACTCACACCAAGCCAGAGGCGTCAGAGAGTGCTTGAAGCTCTTGAGAGTGTGGCACTTACACCAGCTCAGGATTATATTGACCGATATCCTCACGAACTCTCTGGTGGCCAACGTCAGAGGATTTCTGTAGCAAGAGCTCTGATTCTTCATCCAGAATTTATGGTCGCTGACGAGCCTGTTTCTATGCTCGACGTATCCATTCGAGCGGAAATCCTAAACCTTTTACTTGCGCTTCGAGAGGAACTTGGACTGACCTACTTGTTCATCACACATGATCTTGCTGTAGCTACCTATATTGCAGATAGAATAGGAATCATGTATCTTGGAAAGATTATGGAGCTTGGACCTGCACATGAAGTGGCATTCAATCCAATGCATCCGTACACTCGTGCATTGATTTCAGCAGTACCATCTGGAGACCCTACAGTGAAGCGCCGAGTCGAGTCGTTGAAAGGAGAACCACCAAGTCCAATCAACGTTCCCTCAGGTTGTCGTTTCCATCCCAGATGTCCATATGCACAGGAAATCTGCGTGAGAGAAGTTCCTGAGGATCGTGATATGGGTGAGGGACACCTAGTAGCTTGCCACTTTGCAGGTGAGCTTCCTGAGGCACAACTCTGAGAGTAGTGATAATGAATTTCGGGTGTCGCCAATGGCCACCCGTATTTACTTCGTCATTATCTAACGATTGCATGAGGTAACAAAATGATTGAAGCTGATGACAGACCAAGAATCCTTCGTGCAATAAGGAAATGCCTTGAGAATGGTGACGAATATTTTGAAAAAGTAATGGAGATCCTTGATGAAATTGGAAAAGCAACCATGGGAGCGGGAATGACACCTCTTGTTGGAGGATATTTAATGAAGGATCCAAAAGATAGCTACAGAACTGCTTTGATTAACATTGATTCTGCAGAGAAAGCCTTGAACCCATTATTTACACGATTCAAGGATGGCAGGGTGAATCAATCACATTTCACTTCAGAAGAAGCAATGGTAATAATGGGAGATCTAGTTGGGATTGAGTTTGCGATATTCGTTAGGAAACTTACAGAAGGTAGTGGCCGCGAATCAATCTGGTATCGTCTTAAAGAGATTAGAGCAAAGATGGATGAACTTCAAGGTATGATTGCAGAGATATAATGGGCTGCAGAGCTAACAAAGATAATAACGATTCAAGAGCATTTTCAGTTTCAGAGAGTGGTCTAGGCACATGAGTGGTTCACGTAAAAACCGCGGACTTCTACAGGAATTGGAACGAACAGAAGAGGTATTGGAAGATCTTCTCTCAAGGGTTTCAAATCTGAATGTAGCTCTAGAACCAATAGAAAGGGAGATGAGAATCACAGATTTTGCATCAAGTGGAGTATTTGTACGAGGGGTATCGAGGGGCATCGTTTGTGTTCTTTCTGGACTTATCAGAGGAGATCCGCTAGAGAGAGTGCTTCGTGAGAAAAGTGGTAGGGGAATACCAACGCTAATCAAAGCAGGAAACAGGAGTGAATCCGCACCGACTGTTGAGAGTGTTGTAAACATGGTTCATGCTGAAGATAGGAAGAAACCTGTGGAGTTTGTGATAAACCTCAGATGGTCTGCTCTACCTGAACTAATTGATAGTGAAAACACGATGATATTTGGAACGAGGTATTTCTCTGGATTACCTCATGAAGTGAGAAGACTCCGGAATGAATTCGAGAAGCTTGGTGTGATCATATATGAGGACAATGGGGAATATGGAGGCGGACCACTGGCATACGAGTTCATCAAGTCCTTCAAACATAAATCAGAGATTTTGATTGTTGAAATAACTCTCTCTCTTAAATTATTAGAGAATATTAATTTGGTAACTGGAATACTGAATATGCTTGCTGCTTTTTAGGTGCTAAATCATGGAATCGACTTCGGATAGCATTGAGATGCAATTACCTTTTCCTCATGGAATTGAGATTGAGCTCCAAGTTATTCGAAAAGATGGAACTTGGATACGCGGTGAGAACATCCTGCAAGTATTCGATAAGATTGTTTCTAGTGCAAAGAATCTTTTGGATAAGAAGATACGAAATTCTTCAGTTGAATCTGTGAAGCAGAAATACAAGCAGTCTGCTCAGACTGAGGAAGGGGAGAGAGGGTCCAGAATCGTCGCAGCCTATGAGGATCCCAATGGTGAACCAAAGGAATACACCCTACTTGGACATGATCCCAACGTGACTAGCTTAACTTGGATTCTTGAGATTGCAACTCCTCCATGTACAACTCTTGAGGAGCTTGCATGGTGGATTCAAACATTAATTGCGATATCACACGACTCACTCCCCAAGGATTCTCAAGCCATCTTAGTATCCACAGGTTTGAACCCGACACAGGAGTATCTTAGAAATCTCTCTTTTGGAGAGCATCATCACATACTGAGTGCACATGCAGACGAGAAAACGAAAATTGCAGTTTACAACATGATAAGAAATTTTCTTCCACACCTCATAGCAATTTCAGTTAACTCACCCTTTGAAAACAAGAAACCTACTGATGAAGTAACAATATCAGAAGAGGGAAGAATTCGTGCACCTCGATGTAAGAGATCCATCAGACTATTCAAAAACACAACTCAAATGGGACCAACCAATGAATTCGAGATAATACCATATCTACGTAGCAATGATAAGGAAGCCTTCGCAAGACACGTCAATCGAAGCTATGCAAGAATGGTGGATATGTATCCATTCACAGACTATGGAACTATTGAGATACGTGTTTTTGATACCCAGCTCTCCATACCAAGACGGATAGGTCTAGCATTAATCCTTCAGGCACTTGCATTGAAAGCAAAAAGAATGGTAGAGAGTGGTGAAATAGTCCCAGATGTAGGCCCTAAGTCTTTAGCGGCGAACCGAGAATCAGCAGTTGCTGCGGGATTATGGGGACCATTCAAACCAAGTAGTGCTGTCAAAGAGTCTGAATACTTGAAGATTTACAATTGTAAAGTGAATGACATTGGAATTTTGGATAGGAAGAAGAGAAACCGTTTCATGGGAGATGCTGTAGCGTCAATGCTCTATATGATACGAGAAGAACTCGAAGAACTCAAGATAATTGAAAATCCATTCATGCAAGCTCTTTTAGTTTCAGTTTTCGGAAGTGAATATTCAGAACCTAGAACGACTGGAGCTGATTTCCAGCTAGACGTCTACGCAAACGCAGACTACAATATGGTTGTTCTTTTAAAGAAACTCTCAGAAGTGACAAGAGAATGTAGCACAAATTGGCTATATGATCCAATCGAAGGAACTCCACACCTACCTACCTGGATTTGTTGGTGGAAAGGACTTGAACCGGAAATAGTCACAGATATGGAGAGAGTGTTTGCGGGACAAGAAGTTCAGTTTAGCGTTTTAGTGAGGAATTCCACGGGACGACGTTTGAAAGATATCACAGTCACTTATTCAATAGAGGATTCGGAAAGGAACTTGGTAGAAAGCAATGTACTCTCTATCCCAAGTATAGACCCAGGCGAGATACATGTGTCTGATGTGACATTAGATACAAAGAAGAATATTACAGCATACAATATTATCGCAGAGGTTGGTTTTGTTGGTAGAGTAATCAACCTGACAAGTACAATCAATATGTATTGGATGAGAGCAACAATCAGACCTGGCACCACAACTCAATTCGCAGATGGAAAGACCCCTGTCATTTTCAATGGACAAATTGAAACCAATTATCCATCAAAAGCGATTGTTCAATCACAAGTCAGCATCATTGCACTTAGTATAGGCAAGGAGTTAGCAACTTCTAATAACACTCTAGAAGTAGATAGTGGAGAGGCTACAAACGTAGACCAATCTAATTTCAACCCAATTCTGGTTCCTGCTGACGCATCATCAGGAGTTGAGAGATGTGTTCTTCGATTACGACTTCTCAATGAGGATGGAACAGAGATAGCAGAATCAATGTCTAAGCCATTCTATGTCGGATTTGTTAAGAGAGGTCCTCAAGTCCTGATGGATGTCGATCTCAAGACTACGTATCTACCTGGAGATCTAATATCTGGAGATATTATAGTTAGTAATTTAGGAAAGAAAAGGGATGGAGCCGAAGCCAGATTATCTCTTGAGTTCAAGAGTGATTCGGGCAGATCACATCCAATTGAAGAATTTTTGCTACACGAATTCATTGACGGTGACGTAAGGTTCCAATGGAAAGTCCCAACCATGCCAATAGAGAGCCCTGCAGACCGTGTAGGAATTCTCAAAGCAACACTCGTGGAGAAAGGACAAGTCATCGCAACAGTAGATAGTGATAGGATAAGAGTCGATCAGGTTACGACCAGAGTTAACATTGATTCGCTGCGAGTTCCAAACCGGTCGCATGTTGGAGGAAAGATTTCTGGTTGGTTGAGAATTCGGAGAAATACAGAGTTGGGAGAACCAGCAGTCTTGACAATTTCGTTTGTCTATCCAGATGGAGAAGAACATCGAGTACTGAGTCAGACAGTAAAACAGAGCAAGAACCTATCACTAGCATTTGGACCAATTGTAATTCCAGCTTCAAGGAAAAATAAAGATCCTAGGGCAGTCACCCTCGTTGCTTCAGTTAGCTATGCAGGAATAGAAGTAGACAGTAGGTCAACGGAGATTGATCTTGTTGTAGGACCTCAAGCTGATATCGCCAATATTGAGTTTGTGGGTGTTCCTAGTTTTACATCTCCAGATGAACTTATTCAACCAACCATCCAAATAACAAGCAATCTCGAAAAGAAAGCTGGTTGCGTTTTAACTGTGGAGCTTGAATCCATCGGAGGCAACAAACCTATAGTAACACGAGAGATTGATCTTGAACCTGGACAACGGCGTATACTGCCTTTCTCCGTTAGAATTCCAATGAGTGCTGAAATGAGTACAGCTCATCTGCGTGCAATTGTTAGGTGTGGTCAAAGGGCTTGTGAAAACAGATATAGATTCAAAATTAAGGCGATTGAGAAACCTATGTTTAGAGTGAGTTTTTCAATTTTGGATGAATCGGGTGAAGAAATACCGGGACTTGTAGCAAGACTGTCACCTATAGACATAATCGCAACTATTGAGAGTTTGACTAATGATATCGAGGATGTTTCTTTGAGTATTCGGATAATGACTGTTCGAGAGTTGGTCAAAGAGTATATTGTTCCGATACCTAAACCTGAATCAAAACAGAATACGATTAAGGTTAGATGGATGACACCACCAATTGATGTTATTACTGGATTCTATATCGACGCAGTGATGGTGCAGGGAAATAGATCACTTCCAGCAAGAGCTGTCGATTTAGTCCGAAGACAGTTTACTGTGTACTAGTAAATCTCACATATATTCTATAGTGATAAAATACTCATATTTCCTTTTTGGCTCAATAGAGATTTATGAGTCTTGATTTTGCGAGAAAGAAACATTTCGGCCATTGCCGAATAATTCATCGTGTAAACATCGTTCGTCAATTGCCGACTCCTATAAGAAAATCATTATATTGGCGAATAATTTTGGACGATTACAAGTTCATAAGGCAAAGCTATAAATGCAAAGTTTTGGCCGCAGATTGGTAACCGGATACAACAATTACTATATGATATATACTCATAGAACATTCGAGTACAATTTCAAATAATATGGCCAAAGTTTGAGAACTGTGATAACAATTGGATGTGAAGTGAATGCTGCAAATACTAACCCATCCGGCGGTTTCCGGATTATTGGTTATGACTATAGTTGGAGCGTTAGCTTACAAACTGCATTTTGTTGACATCTCAGGTTTGGTCAGTGCATTTGTTGTTGGATTCACTATATGGTACACTGGTGGAGTCGTATCTTTTGTCATTATCCTCTTCTTCTTTTTGAGTGCAGGTTTAGCGACAAAAATCAAGTATAAGGAAAAAGCAAAGCACAATCTTGCTCAGGAAGGCAAAGGCAAGCGGTCATGGAAAAACGTTTTCGGAAGTGGAATTATCCCTATGATCTTCTCAATAGGGATGTATATGACAAGTTTGTCTTCGGATCTTTCTTCTGCAGGATGGCCATGCCTAATGTTTGGTGGCTATATTGGAGCTGTTGCCACAACAAGTGCAGACACTTTAGCAAGTGAGATTGGAGTTTTTAGTAAAAGTAAACCACGTCTCATAACTAACCTTAGAAGGAAAGTACCTCGCGGAACAATAGGTGCGGTTTCACTTCTTGGCGAAGGAGTTGCACTTTTGGCCGGATTTGTTATCGGAGTTATTGCGCTCATCATCACATTGATTGCACCGGGTTTAGTTCCAGCTGTCACAACATCAGAACAACTCATAGTCCTTGTGCCAATATCAATGTTGACAGCGTTCATTGGGTGCAACCTTGATAGCTTGTTTGGAGCTGTCCTCCAGAATAGATTCATCTGCGAAATCTGTGGTGCAGTAACTGACAAGGAGTTTCATTGCAAGTACGAAACCAAGTATATTGGTGGTTTCAAGAGCTTCACAAATATGCACGTCAATCTTGGTTCTTCAGGAATGGGCGCAACCCTTGGAATCATTTTAGGAGCAGGACTCTTTGTCTGGATTTTAGGAGGTCTCTTTTTCTGGATTGCTGCTTCATCAAGTAGTTGATCTATCGACATTCAAATTCTATAGCGTATTGAATTGCCTTTCGAATGTCAATCTCTACTAGTTTCATCATTAGGCCAGCGGTAAATTTCTCGGATAGTTCAATAGATTCACCCTTGCTTGAGAAAACAAGATTAGGTTCATTCGCGACATTCAACTGATACCTGTTTTTTGAGTGTTTGACGATAATTGCAGCATCAGTAATTTCTCTTAGTTTCCGCATGGGTTTGGGTCCGATACATTGCTTGAGATATTTCCATACCCTATTAGATATCAATAAAACATCAACTTGAGATAGAACTGGTTTTAATCGGTCCAACCCAAACTCCCAATATGGAACAGAACACCTGTATACAGTTGGGATTCCTCGAGTTTTTGTATGAGCTGCAATTGCAGCGGCTACTTCAATGAATACTTCACCAATATATACAGCTTTACAGGTCTCAAGCTTACTCCAGGGAACTTGGGAGGGAGAAGTAATTGATAAGGATGTAGAAGGACTTATCCCAACAAGTGTACGCGTCCCCTTCTTTCTCTCACCAATGATTATGGATTCATTAGTGTGTTTCCCATCTTCCACTACGATATTATGAACATCTACATCCCCTTGAATTAAGTTGGTAATAAGATTCCAACCGTCCATATCATTCCCAACTGTTGAAACAATAGAGGTTTCGAAACCCCCTTTTGCGAGTGCAAGAGCTAAATCAACTGTGGGTCCACCCGGATGACGATATGGTGAACTGCAACTTGCAAGTCCTCCAACTACAGGTAGCTTCTCACACTCAACTTGTGTGTTGAAAGCAGAGGCACCAAACAAAATGAAAGTAGGTTTTGTGTGGAATTTTGATCCATCAAGAATTGCCTTTGCTCTCATACGCGCGAAGATTTCAAAGAGTGTGGATTCAGGAATATCTTGGTCCCGATACAACGTGGCCAGTCTTGTCAGATAATCTTCGAGGAGAAAAGTAGTCAGTTCCTCAATATCAGAAGGCAAGCCCTCAAAATAGAATCGTGCAAGACCCCATCCGTTTTTTGTCAAATCATGGAAGACAACACGTTTTCCATTATGGATAGTAGAACCTGGAGTTGTTAGTCCAAATTTCTGTAGAGTCTTCAGATAACTCAACACACTCTTGTTTGAATGTGGTAGTTTCTCAATCAAATCTCTCTGTAGAGCACGTCCATTCTCATCGAAGCTTGAGAGCACACTACGAGCAAGTTTTGAAGCAAGTACTGATCGAACAAACTCATCTCTAACTTCATGTTCAATGGGCAGGAAGAGTAAGTAGGGCCACAATGGTTCAATTTTGTCAGTTTCAGTCATTCCCAACATCTTCAAATATCGGTTTATTATGACGAAATAGTGTACAATCCAACCTATGTAGTTTACTGAAGTACACTAAATAAGGAGCGATTTCGGTTGTCGGGCTTTACAAAATCAGTAGCGTATCCTTGGGCACTCACAGGAGTATTCGGTGCGTTCCATCTTGTTCTCACTTTCATTCCATTTTCTGTTCTAGGAATTGGAGGGGGCTTTCTCACATGGGGAATGGTATCTGCAGCACTAGTAGGATTTCTGCTTGGTCCATTTTACGGAGTTATAGCTGTACTTGCAGGTTCAATAATTGGAACAGGCATCTTCAATCTAGGAGGAATTCTTGGACCGATAGTACCAATCCTAGCACCTACTGCAGGTGCATTTACTGCTGGCGCTCTAAGAATGGGACGTGCTAGAGAAGTGTTTGTCATTTCCCTTATAGCAATCATTCTGTATATAATTGGACCAATAGGAATAGATGGATTCATTTTCATTTGGCTTCATTTGGTCACATTTGGGATAATTGTTATTCTTTTAATCCCCAAAGTTATGAACAGACTGAAAGATGCTGTGTCATTTGAGAAGGGACGAAATCTGAAGTTGATGCCAGTCGCTGTCCTACTTTTCAGCTTTGTTGCTCTGCTTGTAGATCACATGGTGGGGAATACAGCTACAATTTACTATCTGTTTTATCTCGGGATAATGGATGCCCCGGCAATGCTTGTTGGTTGGATTCCAATTACTTTCGTTTATCCTGTTGAACGACTACTTGCAACGGTCATCCTAGCAGTAATTGTAATTGCAGCAAGCGAAGCAATTGTTCAAACTGGTTTGGAACTTCCTATTTCACCTTGGGAAAGTAGAGAACCACTCGAACTTACTCCTGATGAAATAGATATTGGGTAAATCGCGAGGAGGAGGAAATCTAGCTCACACGAAAAAGAGGAGGAGCAGAGAACTCAATCAGTCGGAGGAGAATTTACAGAATTTCCTCCGACACCATTACTTTTCATAAAATTCTTAACCTAGAGACGAAGCTTCATAAGACTTCACACGAAATGTTACCCAGAAACGGGGTCTTCGGACTCTTTTCGACATTTCGTCTGCACAAATGATGTGGAGAAGGAAGGAGCAAACAAGAATTGCAGTTTATATTGGATTCGTACTTGGTAATGATGTTAGTGATTGTGCTCGCATTCTTCATTCTGATGTTCGTCGCGAGTGGAATCAAGATTCTCAAGGAATGGGAACGTGTTGCTATACTCAGATTAGGTAAGTTCAAACACATTAGGGGACCAGGAGTCATCTGGGTCACACCAATCCTTGACAAAGTCGCTATGAAAGTTTCACTAAGGCTTCTTACTTATGCTTTCAAAACAGAAAGATCATTGACAAAAGACAACGTGCCAGTCGTTGTTGACGCTGTCATGTACTTCCGAGTAATTGATGTCGAGAAAGCTATTCTCAGTGTTGAAAGATATACAGTAGCTGTTGAGCTGGCTGCTCAAACAACCTTGAGAGAAACTACAGGTAAGGTGACTCTTGACCAGCTCCTCTCTGAGAGGGATGAGATTGCTGGTCACCTTCAGGAACTCATTGATGAGAAGACTGAGCATTGGGGTGTCAAGGTGACCAGTGTTGAAATTCGTGATGTTGTAATTCCATCAGCCCTTCAGGATGCGATGAGCAGAGAGGCTCAGGCTGAGAGGGAACGCAGAGCAAGAGTTACATTGGCTACTGCGGAACTTGAAGCTTCAGAGAACATGCTGAAAGCAGCTCGAATCTACGAGGAATCAGCTGTTGGTTTCGCACTTCGTCAATGGAATATCATGCAAGAGATCTCGAAGAATGCAAATCTAATCATCATGATTCCCACAAGCCTCCCAGAAGTTGGGATAGCTGCAGGAACCGCTGTCGCACTGTCAGCAGGAACAGGAGGAATAAGAGTACCGAAAGATAAGGGGACTACAGAGTAGACCCTTTGCCCTTTAAGTAGGAGAAAGCAAAATGGATGCCTGGATAAAGATCGTGGTGGTCATGATCATGTTTTCAGCTTTGAGCATGGTCATGCCACTCTTGCTCATCAATCCATTTTATGGTTTGATGATTTTGGGTGTACTCCTTACCTTGCTTGTGATCACTCTTGAACCAGCAACAGGTAAGGCTATGGCACAGGTGACTGTACCACTTGTAATCATACTATTTGTCTTTCAGGTCTGGATATCAGACTTTTCATTTGATGATTGGATGCTTCTGATAATCTTTGGTGTATTGTACCTCATGTTCACAATGTTCACGGGTGGAAGCAGCTTTGTTGAGGGCGGCTTTATCGATGCCAAGGTTTCATTGAAGCTTTTAACATTATATGGCGTAGCAATTTTACTTTGAGTACTGATCGATGAAACAAGACAACTTACAGTATACATAATGTAAGGTACAGTCTTCGGTCTGATGATGTTGTTCTTTGCATTCCTTCTAGACTATGAC
>JAEOUL010000245.1 GCA_016839345.1 Candidatus Thorarchaeota archaeon
CCTTACATGGAACTGAGCTGGAATGTCATCGACGATAATCCATTATTCTACAAAATCTATTGCAATAATACCCTACTTGAACATTCATACTATGATCAATCCCCCATTAGCGTGAGTCTCGATGGCTATGATCTTGGGCCATACACCTTCAAACTAGAAGTGTATGATTTTGATTATCAAAATGCAACAGATACAGTTACTATCACTATCATTCCAGATACTTTTGCACCTGAGATTAGTGGGTCTGCACTTGTTGAGCTTGTAGAAGGCTCTACAGATGGAGTAGAAATCAATTGGACTGTATTTGATGACACTCCGAGTAACTATACGATCTACAAAGATGGGACCGAAGTCCTCAGTGAAACTTGGAATTGGGGGACAGAACAAATCTTCTATACCCTTGGTGATCTCAGTGTTGCTAATTACAGTTACACTTTGACTGTCAGAGATACATTAGGTCACAGCTCAAGCTGGTCAATTCTTGTGAGTGTCAAAGAGCGTCCACCCACTCTCGGATTTGATTCATTGATCTTGATAGGAGCTGGTGCAGCAGTTGTGGTTGTGGTCATTAGCATAATTGCACTGAAGAAACAGCGTTAGCATTGGCACACATCATATAATCTTACGTGGACCCGCATTAGGTAGCGTCAACTATATCGAGAGTCTATTGCGCCAAGCTTAAGTGAGAATTGAGATTCCACATAGTCTGTAGAGGTCTATACATTGAGAATGCTACAGATTCACAGCGATGGTTTTGCTTACGAAGCAAAGAGAAAAGCGCTCAAGAACGCAGAGGCAGTGAAAGATAAGTTCTACAAGACTGAGGACTCATGCCTAGTTAATTTCATCGCTGCTGAAACAACAGATGCCAAGGATGTAGCCGCAGCTGCAAAAGCCACTGCAGACATGATTGCAAGTGCAGCTGATGAAGTCAAAGAGAAGAATATTGTAGTCTACCCATGGGTGCACTTGACCGAAACTCCCTCAAAACCAAGTGTTGCTCTCAAACTTCTGAAATCAGTGGCCAAGGATTTGAAAGAGAGAGGTTTCAACGTAACCAGAGTTCCGTTCGGCTGGTACAAAGCATTTGAAATTAATTGTAAAGGACATCCTCTTGCCGAGCGCTCGAAAGTTCTTGACCTTTCAACTGTGATCGCAAAAGATGCTGATGTAGAAGTCACTGAGGGAGAAGATCTGACTGCACTAGTTGCTGAGGAAAAAGCCACTTCAGTTTTCTATATCATGGAACCTGGAGGTAGTATCACTGGTGTCAAGGAGTTCAATTATGGCAAGTACAAGGACCTCAAGCTCTATGTGGAATATGAAACCGCAAAGGATCGAACTGTCCAAGAGCCACCTCCGCATATCGAGCTTATGAAACAACTGGAGCTCGTCGATTATGAACCTGGGTCTGATGCAGGAAATTTCCGCTGGCCTCCAAGAGGTCTCACGCTGAAGAAAGCGATAGAGGAACGAGTCACAGCAGAGATGGTCGAATATGGTGCTCATGTCCTTCAAACTCCCCTCATATATGACTATGAGCATCCTTCATTGAAATCATACTTGCAGAGATTTCCATCACGACAGTATGTTGTGAAATCTGGAGAACATGACTACTTTGCCAGATTCAGTGCTTGCTTTGGTCAGTTCCTATTAATCTCTCAAGCCACAATTTCACACAAACAGCTACCATTGAAATTATTCGAGATTGCACCGTCGTATCGTCGTGAGCAGAGTGGTGAGCTTGCTGGCATGAGACGTCTCAGAGCATTTACGATGCCGGATATTCATGAGATTGTCGCTGATGAAGATATGGCGATGGATGCCGTAATGAGGCAGATTGAGTTCATTGAGAAGCTCCACATCGAGTTGGAGGTTTCCTATGAGGTTTCATTCAGAATACTCAAGGAATTCTATGAAAAGAACAAGGAATTCATGAAGAAAGTTGTAGATCGAGTAGGAAAACCAGTGTTGATAGAAATCTTTGATGAGAGATATGCGTACTTTATCTTCAAGGGCGAATGGAATGTCGTTGACGCTCAGAAGAAAGCTGGATGTCTAGGAACTGTTCAGATTGATGTCGAGAATAGTGAACGTTTCAAAATCACCTATGTTGATGAGGATGGTAAAGAGAAATATCCCTTGATTCTTCACACTTCACCATCAGGAGCTGTTGAGAGAATACTATATGGAGTCTTAGAGCAGGCATATAAGGATTCGAAAAATGGAAAGATTCCACATCTTCCTTTGTGGATGACTCCTGTTCAAGTACGATTTGTTCCAGTTGACGACAATTACATAGAGTTTTGCTTAGAACTGGGGAAAGTTCTTGATGAAGCTGGAATTCGCTATGAGGTTGATGATAGATCTCAAACAGTAGCCAAAAAAGTCCGTTCTGCTGAGAAATTATGGATTCCGTATATTGCAGTCATTGGTGAAAAAGAGAAGAAAAGTGGAAAATTGGCAATCCGAAGACGTGAGTTGAAAGACCATGTCGAAATGACAATTGACGATTTATCGAAAGAAATTCATGGAAAAACGGAGTTCGCACCCCGACAACATCTGCTTCAGCCACATTTGGTAACAAAACAAGCGATTTTTTCACGAGCAGTGTAAAAAATCACTAAATTTCATTAAAAAACGAAAGTGGGATACAAATATATTATACCTGTAATACCTCCCCAGTGCCAAACAAAATCTGAACGCTTGGCGTTCGTGTATTTGGAAGCGTGAGATCGGGAGGAATTCTTTCTTCTTGGTCTGAGAGAGGATGAAAAGATGGGCGAAACCTTCAGGGGTTCCGCCATACCACTAACAGAACAGAGGACAGACCAAATGGTATTGATAGTATCCTTGGGAATTGTGTTCATTTTGGCTGTTGGTGGATTTGTTATGGCGGTAAATTGGTATGAGGACCAAGATCGAAGTCTAATTGACGATCCACAAAAGGTCGTTCTAGACAATCTTGTTCCTGCTGAAACAGCCCAACCGCAATCTTTTGAAGAGCTTGGTTTTGTGATAGAATCGGAAAGCGGTTGCTGGGGTCCACTATGTACAGAGAAGGGTTCCATTGACTTTGATACTGTGAACCTACCGAGTGAACTACCACTCTGTATAACTAATCAGTATCTGGGTCAGTGGTATGTAGACGTCTTTGTCGTTGGAGGATATAATCC
>JAEOUL010000108.1 GCA_016839345.1 Candidatus Thorarchaeota archaeon
ACAGTCAGAGCAAGTTTGCAGAAGAAGCATTTCAGAAGTTTGGATATAATCAGCTCTGCCAGAACATGCAGGGTTCAGGTTTTGACGTCACTACTGTTGACCTGAGTAAGGTGCCTATGAAGAAATTGAATTTTCTTGGAGAATATTTTGAAGATCCTGAACTGCCTGTGACCTTGCTAAACGCGGGATACTTCATCTCAGTAGCAATACCAAAGACGCACTATCTTTCGTTTGTCACGGGAGTTCTAAAGAATCTCTTTGGAGTCCTTCCAAGAAAGGATCAGGCTTTCTATCATTCTAGGATAAACGAGGTTATTGTAGACTTGGCCAGAATCATCAGACCGAACCTCAACATTGTGGATGCAAGAGTTGGCGTGGAAGGGTGGAATGGCCCGAAGATTAGGAAACTTGATGCTTTCATAGTGGGTCATGGAGCTGTTTCAGTGGATGCAACAATGACACGAATAATGGGCTTTAGACCGCAACAGGTCCGTCACATAATGGACACATACGACTATGATTTGGGCACGGTTGACCCTTCTGTTCTTGGAGAGTCTATTGAGTCACTTGCGGTCAAGTTTAATTCACCAATGTAGGAAACTGTGAATATGCGACGAGTGCTATTTCTTTGCACTGGTAATTCAGCCAGAAGTCAGATGGCAGAAGCTCTCCTCAGATATCTTGGCGGGGAGGACTATGAGGTATTCAGTGCAGGAACAGAACCTCAATCAGAAGTAAATCCATTTGTTTTAGAGGTTTTGAAGGAGAGAGGGATTCCGATTAAGGGGCTTTATCCTAAGCTTGTCAATGAATTTGTGAACAAAGAGTTTGATGTGGTTGTAACGGTCTGTGATAGTGCCAAGCAGTCCTGCCCACACTTTCCAGGAGCCAAACAGATACAGCACTGGTCTCTTGAGGATCCTGCAGCTTTTCAGGGAACTTATGATGAAATTCTTTTCACTTTCAGGGAAACTCGTGATGAGATTGAGAGTAGAATCAATGCACGTATTTTGGGGTCTTGACTGGAACTTAGTTATCAATCCAACCCTCAAATTTTCTCTGCAGTGTTTTGGTATAGACCTTTTTCCAATCATAGTCTACTTTGTTGCACCACTTGTAGACAACTTTTGGATGGATGTATGATTTGAGTGATGTGCCAAGATTCCATGTGCGGCTATCCTTTGCAAGAGCAAAGTCAACCTCTATCTTTTTCTTTGCAAGTTCTGCTTTCGTTAGTCGGTCCTTTGTTGTTTCAACAGCTCGTTCAGCAGTGCTCAAGCGCTTTGTAGATTTCTCCTTCCACTCGCTATGTGCTTTCTGATGTCTTTCTAAAGAAACTCTACTCTTTTGGTACCGCTCACGAGCTTTCACGAGACCTGCTTCAGCCTTATCCAAACGTTCTCGTGTACTTTCAATTCGTTCTTGAGCTTCTTCCAATCGCTGTGTCTTAGTCGATTTTCCTTTACGTTTGCTTGTTCGTGTACGGCTCTTCTGTGCTCGAGCATTGTCCCATGTGGTCTTGGCCTTGTCACGTTTCTCACGCCAAGACCTAACAGATGCCATGTTCTTCTCAACTGAAACCTTCTGTTTTGAAATACGAACCTGTTTGTTCTTTCGAATCTCATCTTCCTTCTTTTTGACTTTACGGAGATGTTGTTGTTTCTCTTTGAGCTGTGCTTTGGCTTTCTCGATTCTAACATCAGCTTTCTTGATGCGTTCTTTGAATCTCTGAGCACTACGACTCCATCCCTTTGGTGCTTGCTTTGTATGGTTCATAACACGAGCGACCTCAAGATTTGCACGCTTGAAGGCCTCCTTTTTTATGAACTCAGGATCCACTTTCCTTGCTTTGCTAGTCTTGAGCTCCTCACGCATTGTCACTGTTGCATGATAAGTTCTGAATACCTTTGCTGTGAGTTCAGGATAGACCTCACTCAAAAATCGGTTAACATGAGTGCTTCGAATACTTGGAAATATCTGAGCAATCTTCTTTGGATCTGCTCTAGTACGCCCTCCTTTCCGACTCTTGAAAGACTCGATTCGTTCGAGTGCATTGTTATAGAGTTCCTCTAACACCCTATATACATCAGATGGAAGCTCGATCTCCTTGTGCCAAGCCACACTATCCTTTCCCAAGAAATCAAAAATAACGAGACCATTCTTTAATGTAAGATGTTCAGCCCTTAACGTAGTTGCACCTACGGTATCAGCTTCTTCAGGGTCTTTCTCATCCCCTACTCGTAGACTTAGACTATCGATCAAGTAACAAGCAGCTGCGACCATTCTTCTCTGCAGCTTCTCAGACTGAAGTCCTTCTATGATGTGTTCACGAATTTCTTCGATTCTTCGCTCCACTCTTAATGCTTTATCGAACTTGGCCGCTTCTCGTTCTTGTTTAATTGGAGAACTGTCATGCAACCAGATGTATTTCACTTTGCCAGTCAGTTGATCAGTCCACTTAGCAATCCACATTGTATCAGGAGCCCAGACAAGTTCGCCCCAATCACCCTCCAAATGCTGTGCTGCTTCTGGATCAATGTTCAGTGTGATATCTTTCTTAGCAGCACCCTGTTTCCAACGACCCCTGAGTGGATGATCTCCACGGCCCATAAAGATTCCAGATGGTTCGGTTTGATAGTTTCCCAGCTCCATCCGCTCGCCATCAACAGTGGCGAAGCCATACTTCTCTTTCAGTCGCTCTCGGATGAGTTTTCTTTCTTCACGAGCAGATTTTTTCTCTTCAGAGGTGAGAATCTCCTTTGCTGCACGCTCTTCCTCAACAACCTTAATGACTTCTGAAAAATCGACCTCTTCAACTTTGAGTCTGGGACTGATTTTAAGTGCTTTACTGAAGTCCGTCATGAAATTCTTGGCAAATACTGGATCCTCAACATATGGTGTGCCAAGTTTCTTGACCCAGGCCACAGCCATCTCCTCCTGAAGTTGTGAGAGTTGAAGTTCTCTATCCCGGACTTTTATGGTGAGTCCAAGGGGTTCAGGAGGTTCGATAACAAGAATTCCATTATGTTCCAGTGTTTCCATGTAGGTGTCCTCGTCTTCTCTCGTTTGCTATCAGCGTTAACAAAAGGATTACGCTACCAAACTTGGCTTAATCAAGGAGAATGGTGCGGCCAGCGGGATTTGAACCCGCCTCAGCAGCTTGGAAGGCTGCGATCCTAACCAGGCTAGACTATGGCCGCAGTGAAGGCAAAGAACTCGAAGTGTTGATTTAAGGATATTGTTCAGTATCAGCACAATGAATGAAAATCGAGCTGTTTTTGCTATTGTAAATCATCTGCTCAAGTAGTCGAGTAACGCTTCTCTATGATTCCAACATTATGGGAATAAGTCCATAAAATCTCAGAGCATACATGCCATGCCATCATAACATCTACATCAAACTCTAGTTGTAAGTCAAACAAAGAGATTGTTGCGTCTGAAAAATCACCATGTGGGAAAGCTCCCACACCAACTACAACAGGTACAGATGGATCGGTTGGAATCAATTTCGAGAGTCGACGAATAGTTGTCCGATCTCCACGTTCAGTTGCAAGGATACTAAGTTCTGCTTTCAGGTCTAACATTAAGTCACTCAATGGCTTTCTGATTATTCGCAGTAATGCTTCTCCTTCTGGTGGAACTTGACCAGACAGAAGGAGTTGCTCAATCAGACCGACAAATCGGTCATAGTTCCGGGGGAGCCTGACATCTGATCTTACCTCAATAAGGCGTCCGTCTTGAAGGTGAAGATAGACATTTAGGAGACCAGCTTTACAGAGAGGCGTTTCGAGAATGGACATGAGACAGAAAAAAGTGATATCTGGTCGCCCTCGACGTTCACTCTCAGAGAGTTTAGTCATTGCTTGACCATGATGCGTCTGATCAAGTAACAGCTCGGTCGGTTTCTTACCTCGACGAGTTGCATGTTTCTGAATCTGCTTCAGGCTAGAGATTTCACTAGGAACCAACTCGAGTGCGCAGTCTAGAAGTATGATGTGTAGCATCAGAGGTCTCCTAGAAGATGTTCAACACGAACGATTTAAGCAGTTTGACCAATGGTATGACCTGTCAGGTGTCAGGTCTTGACGAGAAGAAGTGGCCCAAGGGCAAAGGCGAAACGTCTAACACAGGCGAGAGTAGATATCCTCTGGGAACAGGCTCAAGAAAAGATGAGAGAGGGTCGACCCGATGTAGCACGACGCCACATACTCAGTGCTCGAAAGATTGCGCAGAAGACCAGAACAAAATTGCCTCGACATATGAGTAGGAGAATCTGCAAAATATGTGGAACTGTACTCATTCCAGGAGATAGCTGTAGAGTGCGTGTCAGAAACAATAGATCAAAGCATATGACTGTGACTTGTCTGAGCTGTGGATCGATTAAGAGACACTACATCAAGACCGAGTCCACAAGCATAGGTTAATGAGCAATACCATATCAACTGACCTGATTCCTATGAAAGATATGAAGGACCCAAAAAGGATTCAAATTACTTGGCAAGAGCCCGCAATGATGCAGATTGGAAAAGCGGGTGTGTCAGACAATATTGTTGGAGAAGCAAAGAGACTTCTCAAAAAACATCAATACATCAAGGTCCGTATTCTACGTAGCGCCATTGAAAACACTAACAAACACGATATTATTCAACTTCTGTGTCAAAAAACTGGAGCTATATTTGATGGTGTTCGTGGAAACACAGCTGTGATTTACAAAACTCACCAGATGCGAGGTCTTCAGTAGGAATCCATTCTGCCAACACAACGATAATCTTTTATGCGGACTCTAGACGGTGGGTCCAGCCTTTTGAGATAGGTCATTCGCCGAACTTGGATGAGGTGACCTGTTCTCAATGAATTTGGTGACAGACATATGCCTACAGTTTACGATATTCCGGCAAACATTATGATACGCCGGCTCGCACAGGACCTAAAGTCCCGAGAGGAGATTGCTCCGCCCACTTGGATACAGTTTGTGAAAACTGGAGCCCATAAGGAGCGCGCTCCAGATGAACCAGATTTCTGGTTTGTCAGGTGTGCAAGCATTCTCCGAAAGGTCTACCTCAACGGACCAATAGGTACTGAGAGACTACGTATCGATTATGGCGGAAGGAAACGACGTGGTGCAAAACCCAACAAGTTCCACAAGGGCAGTGGTGCCATTGTGAGAACTGCGCTCCAACAGCTCGAAAGGGCTGGCTTCATCATGAAGCAGGGGACAAAGGGTCGAGATATGACCGATATTGGTAGATCCTATATGGACAAACTGTCATCAGCTTTGAAGAAAGAACTCTCAAAGGCAATCCCAGAACTGGAGAACTATTGAGCCAGGTGAGCAGGCATAATGAGTGATGATGAACTCGAAGCTATCCGCCAACGAAAAGAGGCACAACTTCGGGAACAAGCACTCAGGGAACAGGCTACCGAGCAGCAAATTGCTGAGGCTCAAGCACAGAAGGAAGCTCTGCTGAGGCAGATACTCACTCCTGAGGCACGTGCGCGTCTCACCAATATCAGAATGGTGAAACCCCAGTTTGCCGAACAGATTGAGTTACAACTCATTCAGCTGGCGAGCTCCGGGAAGCTTAGAAATCGGGTAACTGATGAGCAACTGAAAGGCCTCTTGCAACAGCTCCAAGGAAGGGAACGCGAACGAAAAATATCGTTTAGATAAATGGCTGCAAAGGTGAAGAAAATGGCACGAAACAAGCCACTAGCAAAGAAGTTGAGGATGGCAAAAGCGATGAGAAGTAATTCCTCAGTTCCTACATGGGTCGTCATCAAGACAGGTGGTAAACTGAGAAGAACACCTTCGCAGCGTAACTGGCGTCAGACTAAGCTAAAGCCATAGTCAGGTGGGCATAGATGTCAAAGAAGAAGAAAAAAGCAGAAACCAAGGTCTCTGAAGAGAAACCAGAGATTGAAGAGATAGAAGAGACCGAAGATATCGAAGAGATTGAAGAGGCACCCGCTGACGCTGAGGAAGTTGAAGAAGTTCCTGAGGAAGTAAAACCCGAAGAGGAAGAAGAGATTATTGACGAACGGATTTACACTGTTCCCTTGAGGAAAGCCTACTGGACAGGAAGTAGACTCCGAAGGTCAAACAAGGCTGTTAGAATGCTCAGAGAGTTTGTCGAGAGACATATGAAGCCTGAGGAGCTACTCATTCAACCTGAAGTAAATGAACGAATCTGGGCTAGAGGTATACAAAAGCCTCCTAGAAGGTTAAGGATTCGAGCGACCAAGAACTCAGAAAATCTTGTGCGCGTCTATCTTGCGGAGGGATAGTCCAGAATGATCGCCCGAACCGATTTCGAGGGCGATTCTAATGTTGGAGCCTATGGAATCGCCACAGACAGCTTTGTATTTACTAGTTCGAATATGTCAGAGAAAGGACTAGATACAATCGAGAGGACATTCAATTTGCCACTCATTCAATCAACTGTTGGTACTCTAGATGCGATAGGTCTGGTTTCAGTGGCAACCTCTAATGGCATTCTTCTCCCTTATACAACGACTGATGACGAATTGGCACAAATCAAAGCAGCTTCTGGAGTCAATGCTGACTGGATAGATGATAAAATGACCGCACTTGGGAATATTATCATTGCCAATGACAATGGAGCGATGTGTCATCCTGATTTTAATTTTAAGGCAAGGCAAAAAATCTCTGATACACTTGGAGTTGAAGTGGTTCCAGGCAGCATTGCTAGATTGCCAATTGTAGGAGCAAATACAGTGGCAACCAACAAGGGGGCAATTGTGCATCCTTTAGCAACTACAGGTGAAATAGAACTCCTAGCACAGCTGTTAAAAGTACACGTCGAGGTCGGAACAGTGAACAGAGGAAGTCCATACGCTAGTCTTGGTGTATTGGCAAATGTCGATGGAATGATAGCAGGGTCTGACACAACCGGTGTTGAATTGGCTCACATAAGTCAGGTCCTAGGATTTGTATGATGAGGTGAAACTTGGATGTCGAAAATCTGGCGTGCATCAGGTGCTTATAAGAAGAAGAAAAGGAATTTTATTTTCACTCGAGAGTTGTTTGCTGAGAAGGAGTCTCATGCGAGGGAAAAGGTTCTCTCTGAGCTGGGAAGCCGTCATAGAGTGAAACGAAGAGAGATAGAGATTAAGGAAATCAAAGAAATAAAACCCGAAGAAGTTCAAGATCTTGATCTCAGAAAAATACTCGGACTGGAGACCGACTTCTCATGACAGAAGAACAGCAGAAGCTGCTTCAAAGAATCTATACTGAACAACAGATGACTGAATCAAATCTTGGTCTCATGCAGCAGCGTCTAGAGGCAATTCAAGTATATCTCACAAATTACCGCTCAGGTCTAATGGTACTCGAAGAGATTGAAAAGAAGGAGGAGGGGGAAGAGATGCTGATTAACGTAGGGGGAAGCATCTTTGTGGAAGCAAAACTCTTGAACCCAGATAAGGTAACACGTGGACTTGGAAGTGGAATCAGGGTAGAACAGAGTGTTACTACAGCAAAAGAGGTTGTATCAGATGCTGTAGAGAGTCTCGAAAAGCAATATGAAAAACTAGCTCAAGAGTATCAGAGTCTTATCCAACGTGCATCCATTCTCAATGCACAATTTCAACAACTTGCAGCACAGATTCAAGGTTCTCAACCCCCTAGTGAGGAGGAGTAACTGATTGTTCGAAAGGCTCAGAGGAGCGATTGACACAGCAGTCACAAAAGCCACTACTAAGGAGCTTAACGAGAAGAATCTCGCTAACGCAGTGTGGGAATTACAGATGGTGTTGATTCAGAATGATGTAGCTGTTGAAGTAGCAGAACACATTTGCGAGCTGACAAAGGAAAAGCTGCTTGGCACTCGGACTGGTAGGCTCGAGAATGTGAGCAAGTTCTTCAAGACTGCAATTTATGAATCAATTCTTGAGGTCCTCACACCTAAGCATCCAATAGACCCAATTGAATTTGCTAATGATAAGAAGCAAAAAGGAGAGCCTACGACAATTCTATTTGTTGGTGTCAATGGAACAGGTAAGACTACTACCCTCGCCAAACTGGGAAATATCTTCAAAAATAAGGGGTTTTCAGTAGTTATAGCAGCAGGAGACACATTTCGAGCGGGAAGTATTGAACAGCTTGAGAAACATGCACAACGACTTGGTATACGGGTTATAAAACAAGATTACGGGTCAGATGCTGCAGCAGTTGCATATGATACAGTTGCACATGCAAAAGCCAGACACATCGATATTGTCTTGATTGACTCTGCTGGTAGAATGCAAAGTAACAAGAACTTGCTTGAAGAGATGAAAAAGATAGTACGTGTTGCAGAACCAGATCTGAAGATTTTCGTTGGGGACGCACTTGCTGGAAATGATGCACTCTCGCAAGCAAAGGAATTTCATAATGCAATAGGGATTGATGGTGCAATTCTTACCAAAGTAGATGCGGATCCCTCTGGAGGGGCAGCCCTATCTATTGCATATATCACGGGAAGACCTGTGATTTATGTAGGAGTGGGTCAAAACTATGATGACCTCAGAAGATTCGACCCTGATTGGTTCGCTCAGAGGCTCATCGCAGATAATTGAGTAAGTGGGCAGTTTTTTATATGACTCACCGATGAATGGCGCAATAGAGAGCCCCGAGGTGCGACCATTGAACCTGAAAGGTAGAAACTTTGTTGATCTTGCGGACTTTGAAAGAGTCGAACTTAGAAAATTTCTAGATACTGCTCATGACCTGAAAAAGAAACAGAAGAATGGGGAACCTCATGAACTTCTACAAGGCAAGTCCATGGCTATGATTTTCATGAAATCTTCAACTAGAACTCGAGTTTCGTTTGAGGTTGGTATGACCCAACTTGGAGGTCATGCACTCTTCCTCCAACCAAGTGGAACTCAACTTGGAAGAGGTGAAACAATCGCTGATACTGCAAAGGTTTTGGGGAGATATTGTGATGTCATCATGGCACGAGTCTTCGGACATGAAGAAGTCACTGAACTGGCAAAGCACGCGGGTGTACCTGTAATCAATGGATTATCAGACCTGCTTCATCCATGCCAGATAATGGCAGATATGATGACAATAGAGGAGCATAAGGGCAAATTGGATGGGCTAAAAATTACCTACGTCGGTGATTCAAACAACGTCAGCAATTCCATAATGCAGGGCTGCACAATTATGGGAATGGATGTCACTATTGGCGCTCCCAAGGGATACACACCATCAGATGACATTTTGAAGAGAGCAGCTGAACTTAGCAAAAAATATGGAACTGCTTTAACTGTTGAGAATGACCCTGGAGTGGCTGTCAAAGAGGCAGACGTAATCTATACTGATACTTTCTTCAGTATGGGACAAGAAAGGACAAAGGAGAAAGAAGATTCTCTCATGCCTTTTCAAGTGAATGATACTTTGGTTGGAAAAGCAAAAGAAGATGTCATCGTAATGCACTGTTTGCCTGCACACAGGGATGAAGAACTCACATCAAAAGTGATGGATGGCCCTCACTCGGTAGTGTTTGATCAAGCAGAGAACCGCTTGCACGCACAAAAAGGAATACTGGCTCTAATCGTATAAGAGGCGAATGATTTGGCCGGTGAAGTTGTTGCAATTGGGCGGGTCAATATTGACGTCAATATGAGAGTAAAAACACTACCAAAAGTAGATGAGCATGTGATATGCGAAGAGGGTCGAATAGCATTCGGTGGTTCTGCAGCTAATTTTGCAACACAGAGTGCAAAACTGGGTGTGAAGACCTTGCTTGTAAGTTGCTTAGGTGATGATGCCTATGGCCAGCTTGCAATAAAGGAGATTGCGACAGCAGGCGTTGACACTAGCTGTCTTCTAGTATTGGAGAAGCAATCTACGGGAATTTTCTTCTATGCTCATGATTCGGCGAAAGAGAGAATCGTCGTGGTCGAACCAGGTGCGAATAAATTTCTAGAGAAACGCCTTTTTGAAGAGGATAAAATCGTCGATGCTCAAGTAGTGCATATCGCAGGGTCATTTCCAATGATGATTGATCGAGCTGCAGAGGTTACAACAACTCATGGAATGATCCTATCATTAGACCCAGGGCGAGCTGGTGGGAATTTGGATTATGATAGGATTCTTCGTCAGACAGATCTTCTTTTTGTGAACCAGAGAGAACTCAAAGATTACTTCAAGATTAATCCAACTGAAAGAGCACTTCGAGATTTTGCGAAGACATTCCCAGGGATTATTGTGCTCAAAATGGGGGAGAAAGGTGCGATAGCAACAGATGGATTCGAGTATTGTACATCTGAAGTCTTTGAGGTGCCTGTTGTTGACACTCTTGGTGCAGGAGATTCGTTTGCTGCGGGATTTGTGACAGCATGGATGAGGTCAGAGAGAATTGAGCAGGCGTTGAATATGGCAAACGCTGTAGCAGCACTCACTATAACAAAGGCAGGTGCACAAAATGGTCAACCCGCTCTAGAAGATGTGGCGAAACTTCTTCGACGCCATCAGATTTCCATTGATTCCATCTTGAAGACATTCAGACCCAAGACTCGAAGTAGACCAAGAGGCAAGCCAAAAGGAAAACCAAAGGGAAAGAAGAAGAAGAGTCAACGTTGATGAGTATTACCCCAGTAGTATTCTAGTTCTAATGGAAATAACATCATTCAGATTTGAGTGGTACATATGCACCCATTATTAGAAGAGGTCCTCAAGTCGTCAAGCGAAAAACGCGAGGCACAAGCAAAGAAATCCAAGAAAATGCCAAAATCAGCCACAACTGATGAAGAGCTTGCTGAGCTATTAGAGTCAGTGACTGCTAGAATATTGGTTGTTGGTGTTGGTGGAGCTGGCAACAATGCGATGACACGCCTCATGGAGGTTGGTGTTGAGGGAGCTGAAACTCTTGCAGCAAATACAGACGCGCAAGATCTCTACTTCTGCAACTCTCATCACAAACTGCTTCTCGGAAGAGAAACATGTGGGGGACTGGGTGCGGGGAATGATCCTGATGTGGGGGAGGCTGCCGCAATTGAAACCTATGACGATATCAAAGATGTAGTCATGGGTGACCTTGTTTTCATTACTGCTGGAATGGGTGGAGGAACTGGAACAGGTGCAGCAGCACACATCGCAAAGGCGGCAAAAGAGAATGGTGCGTTGACTGTAGCCATAGTTTGTCTACCATTTGATGTTGAAGGAGCAACAAGAAAGAAGAATGCGACTCGTGGACTAAATGCACTGATGGAGCATGTAGACACCCTCATCGCGATACCAAACGAGAAACTGCTAGAGATTGCTCCAGACCTCTCTATGCCAGAGGCGTTCATGGTTGCTGATGAGGTCCTCGTGCGAGCTGTGAAAGGAATTGCAGAACTCATATCAAAGCCAGGTCTTGTCAATCTAGATTTTGCAGACGTACGTACAACCATGAAGAACGGTGGCGTATCAATTATTGCTCTTGGTGAGGCGCAAGGTGAGGATCGGGCGGAAGAGGCAGTTATCAATGCGCTTCGTAATCCATTAATTGATGTGTCAATTGAAAATGCACGAAACATACTCGTTAATGTAAGTGGAAGTGCAGATCTGCAATTGCTTGAGGCAAAACGAGTGGTTGAGCTTGTGACAGAGCAAGTTCATCCAGGAGCTGAAGTCATCTATGGTGCTCTTATTGTTCCTGAGCTTGAGGATAGACTGAGAGTGACTATCATTGCTTCTGGAGTCAGCTCGCCCTATGTTTTCGATAAGACTGAACCCTTCACGCCTTTGGTTGAAGACCTAAAGAGCGATTTAGGTATCCCCAAACTAACATAGTCAAATAGGGATACTCAGCAAATGTTAAAAGAGAACCAAGACAGACTGCAACCGACCCCTATGACTGCAAAGGCAGTACTATAGAAGGATGTGAATGAAAATGGGTGTTGGTGACTTCATCAACGAGAGTAGACGAATCCTGAAATTGGCAACAAAACCTTCCAGAAAGGAGCTCTGGATGAGTACTAGAGTCAGTCTACTTGCTATGATCCTTGTGGGGGCAGTCAGCTTCATAATCCAAATAATCATGACCCTGCTCACAAGCAATTGGGGTGTTTATTAGACCATCCCTAGGATGATGAAGCTTCTAACATTTGGAGGGATATCCCTTGGAAACAAGTACTAGTATCTATGCAGTGCGTACGACAATCGGACAAGAACGTAGTGTCACAGATCTCATCACAACAGCAGTAATAGGTGAAACTGACGTGTGGCAATGTCCGTTCTGCTCAGAGGATTTCTCATCTGAGAAGGCTACATTGAGTCACATGAAGAGCTGCAAGAAAAAGAAGAAGAAGGGAGATCCTCAGCTAATATCAACGAATCAGCTACTTGGACGTGTTAAAGCTATTTTGGTCCCTGAAACCCTACGAGGCTATGTTTTCATTGAAACAACAGAATTTAGGGATGTTGAGATTGCAATCTCAGGTGTTCCTCACGTAAGAGGCCGTGTTGGTGGCAAGGTCAGTCTTGAAGAGATTGATAGATTCTTAGCACCACCACCTGCTGCAGAAGGTATCTCAGTGGATGACGTTGTCGAAATCATCTCAGGACCGTTTAAGGGCGAACGTGCAAAAGTCGTTCGAGTTGATGCAGGTAAAGAAGAACTAATTCTTGAACTTCTTGATAGTCCTTATACAATCCCAGTCAGGGTTCACGCGGATTTCGCAAAGATTGTTGAAAGGGCTGAAAAGAAGGAAGAGCTCATCGAAGAGGCTGAGGAAGAAATAATTATGGGAGATGAAGACGAGTTCGATGAAGAGGACTCATTCTGGGCCCATGAGCCAGAGGACTAGTTTAGTTGCTGCGTCGTAATCCTTAAAACGAAAACTCACTGAGCGAGCCTATCCTCTTAATCTGACATGAACGCATTGACGTCATGTCCGGGGTGAAGAAAAGTGACAATGAATGCAGTAGACCTTGTTGGATGTTTGAAGAATTCTGTCCTACAGGTCGACACCATCAGATGTGTTGCGTACGCGCTGAATGTACTGCATCAGGAGTCGTGTTAGAATTGAGCGAGAAACCAGTAGTAATAGAAGCAATGGTTGAAGGTGGAAAGGCTAGCGGAGGGCCTCCAATTGGCCCCGCACTTGGTCCTACAGGGGTTAACATCTTTCAGGTTGTGACTAAAATCAATGAAGTCACACAAGCATTCACAGGTTTGAAGGTACCTGTGACAATCACAGTCAATCCTAATGACAAGAGCTTTGAGGTGGAGGTAGGTACTCCGCCAACAAGTGCACTTATACTGAAAGAGGTTGGTGCTGAAAAAGGATCAGGAGAGCCAAGCACGAATATAGTGGGCAACCTAACTCTGGACCAATTGAAAGCAATTGCCAAAGGAAAAGCAGATGACCTCTCCGCTCAGACCATGAAGACAGCAGTGATGATAATTACAGGCACTTGTGGTCAAATGGGTGTTACAATAGAAGGCAAGACTGCAAAGGAGTTCCAAGCGGAAGTTCGAGAGGGTATATGGGATACTCAGCTAGACGAATCTCTTCGGGAGTGATAATAGATGTCATTTAGTATAGAATCTATAGAAGCAGCAATTGCTGAGGCTCGAGCTCAGGGTACGAAGAAAAAAATCAAGTTCAAGCAGAGTTTTGATTTAGCTGTCAACTTCAGAAAGAAGGAGCTTGACATTACAAAACCTGAGAACAGATTAAACCAAGAATTAGTTCTTCCTAACGCGCTATATCCACCACCAAAGATCTGTGCTTTTGGAGACGGAGAGTTCGCAGAGAAAGCCACTGCGGCTGGAGCAGAACGTGTCATTCCGAAAGATGAGATTCCAAAGATTGGTGAGGAGAAGAGAGAGCGAAAATCATTGGCTAAGAGCTATGAGTTCTTTATCGCTGCTGTTGATGCGATGCCCTTGATTGGTCGTTATCTTGGACAGACCCTGGGTTCAAGAGGTAAAATGCCCAGACCATTCCCACCTCAAGCAGATCTGGGCGCTATAGTCAATCAGTACCATCGAACTGTTCGTGTCAGAATGAGAAACACACCCACGTTCCATGTGAAGGTGGGTCACTTCAACATGAGTGATAGAGAAATAGCAGATAACGTGGTTGCAGTTCTCAGCTTCGTAGAGAGCAAAGGCTTCTCCGAGAGGGTGAGTAGTGTCAAGGTCAAGACGACCATGGGACCAGCAATTGAGGTGTCTGCGTAGGATTGGTGATTATAGGTGTCTGTATATGAAAAGAAAATTCCACAATGGAAGCAGGATGCAGTTGACGCTCTCGCAGAAACTATCAACAATAGCGAAATGATTGGTCTTGTGAATGTTGAGGGTGTGGGAGCTAAGCAGCTTCAAGGAATTCGTGAGAATCTACGAGGTTCTGCAGTAATAAAGATGGCACGTAACACCTTGATGATAAGGGCTTTAGAGAAAAGTACCAAGAAAGGTATCAAAGACCTGATAGAGCACGTGAAAGGACCTGTTTCGTTCGTCTTCAGCGACCAGGATCCATTCGCGCTTAGCAAATTCCTCAGTGAGAACAGGACAGCAGCTCCGGCAAAGGGGGGTCAGATTGCACCAAAGGACATCATCGTACCAGAGATGAACACAGGTGTGGCACCCGGACCCTTCATCAGTGAACTTGCTGCACTCAAGATTCCATCTCGTGTCAGGGGTGGGGTCATTCACATCACAATGGATACTGTAGCTGTTAATGCAGGAGAGGTCATATCAAATGCAATGGCGCTCATGCTAACTAGACTAGGAATAGAGCCTATGGAACTACAGCTCAAGTTGATAGCAGCGTATAGTGATGGTGAAGTTCTCACAAGTGCCTCATTCGAGATTGATATTGAATCACTATTCAGTCAGGTGATTCTTGGTCATCAATATGCAATCAATCTCTCCGTGAATACGGGAATCCCGACCGAGGATACAATCCCACTGATAATTGCAAAAGCCAACAATGAGGCTAAGAGTTTGGCCTTAGAGATAGGATTCTTCGTGCCAGACTTGCTTGATGCGTTTTTGGGCAGAGCTAGCTCAGAATCTAATGCACTAATTGCAGCGGTTTTTGAGAGAGACCCCGAAGCACTACCCTCTGAGATTGTCAATCAGGCAAAAACAGCTGCTGCGGCAGCATCAACAGCGGCTGCACCCGCCACAGACGCGGCTGAGCAGCAAGAACCTGAGGAACCAGAGGAAGAAGATGAAGAAGGTGAATCCGTAGCAGGCTTAGGAGGTCTGTTCGGCTAAGAAAAACAAGAGGTAACAACAATGGAGTACGTATATGCAGCACTTCTGCTCCACAAGGCGGGTCAGAAACTCACAGCCAAGGCAATGGAAGCAATATTGTCTGCAGCTGGTGTAGAGCCCGATAAGGGTAGGATCAAGGCACTCTTAGCAGCCCTCAAAGATGTTGATATCGATGAGGCTCTAAAAAGCGCCGCAGTCATGCCGGTAGCAGCTGCTCCAGCAACCGCTGGTGGTGCAGCTCCCGCTGAGGAAAAGAAGGAAGAAAAGAAAGAAGAGGAAGAAGAGAAGGAAGAAGAGTTCACTGCTGGACTTGGCAGCCTCTTTGGTTAGGCGGGGCAAACAGCTGTCCCCCTTAATCCTTTCCTCTAATATCAGAGGGCGGACGGGTCGCGAGCCTGTCTGCCCGCTAAATCCTTTTTCAAACCCACACACACAAATGCTGATTTTGACTCTCATTAAGGTGTGAAAATCGTATATCATCCCTTGATGCAGGAGCAATATGATAGAACTCCTGCGGGGGCATCAGGTAGACTCGACACAGCTGTTGAGATATTAGGAAGTCATCCTGATTACGAGTTTGTAGAGGCAAGACCTGCTACTGAGGAGGAGATCCTCCGAGCCCATGGAACTCGTACGTTGGAATCTGTGAAGCAAGACTACGATTCAACAAGACCGGGTCTCCTCTACAAAATGGCAACTCTAGCTGCTGGCGGCTCTATTCAGACTGCGGAGATTGCAATCCAAGGAGAACCTGCATTTGGCCTACTCAGACCTCCAGGACATCATGCGTCCTTTGATTCATACTGGGGATTTTGCTATTTCAACAATATAGCAGTGTCATTACTCCATCTGAAAGCAAAGGGACTCATTGAATCAGCTTACATTCTCGATTTTGATCTCCATACTGGTGATGGAAACATCAACATTCTGGGTGATGACCCCAATTTTGTTATCTACAATCCCAGAGGTAATGGTGACCAACAGTACTTGGATGATGTGAAAAGAGCACTTGATGCATCTCCTGATGTTGACATTATAGTTGCTTCAGCAGGCTTTGACCAGTACAAAGAAGACTGGGGAGGGATCCTCTCAACTGATGCCTTCAACAAGATTGGGCGGATGATGTTTGAATTTGCTGAAGAGAGATGTGAGGGTCGTAGGTTCGGTCTTCTTGAAGGAGGTTACAATTTTGAAGACCTTGGGAAAAATGTCTTGGCCTTCTGCGAAGGACTTCGAGGAAAATCCTTTGTTTCTGAGAAGTGATTGTACAAGAGGTGTCTAATAATGCTGTATAGATTTCTCAGAAACTCCATTGAGCGTCATCTTAATGAAACCCTTCCTTTGGTACATCAGCTCACTGAAGTAGACATCATGAGCAAACCGGTTTCTGGATTAAGAGAGATTGGTGAGGTTGTACTTCATCTCATACGATCACTCGAGTACTATATGCGTGGTATTGTAACCAATCAATGGGAAGCACTACCCTATACTCTGGAAACACATGACTCAGCAGAAGCGATTATTGAACTTGCAGAAGATGTATTCAAGAAGGCAAAGCATTATTCGAATATCATTCCAGATGGAGACCTCTCGCGAGAGGTTGACAAATTCAACAGACTTGCTACAGTGGCGGAGATTATCCTAGAGATGATTGAACACAGTATCCATCATCGGGGACAAATCACAGTATACTATCGACTTCTTGGAATTACTCCAAATTCAATTGCCTACATAGTTTAGAGAAAAAATGTGGGAGAGATGCTCCCACAACTAGTCAGGTAGGTCTTTGAAAACATGTTCCATGGCCTTACGATAATCCACGAAAGCTTTGTGACCTTTATCTGTCAACTTAACGGTGGTCCGGGGCTTCTTGTTCAAGAATTCTTTCTGAACCTCAATATACCCTTCATCCTCGAGTTTACTTAAATGAGAGGAGAGATTTCCCCAAGTGAATCCAAGTTGAGTGATGAGGAACGTGAAATCAGCTGACTCCACAACATATAGTTGTGCCATTATTCTCAACCTTGATGGTTCATGGATGATCTTGTTAATCTTTGATTTTTGATCATTGGTCTTGTTCATCGACCTCTTCCTCCAGTTCGAGGATTGGATACTTCCTCACGAAGCGAGCCAAACTTGTAAGGCCAGCTAAGATGAAGAGGGCACCAACAAGAGCCAAGTATAGAGACATTCGGTATACAGGAGCAGGAAATTCAAGTAGTGTAAATACTAGGCCGAGTAGAACAGAAACTGCTCCAGTCCAATAATATCTGTTAAGGTCAGACTTCTCAACCAAGTATGTCGCTGGTTGAATAAGACCAATTCCTACAAGCACTGGAGCCCATCGAGCTATTAGAAAAAGCAAGTCATTCTCTATCCTTGTTGAAAAAGCAACCGATGCTATTGCGGGAATCATAATGACAATAGCCAAAATCCATCCATATCCTGAAGGCATTTCAGCTTCTCCGCGAAGCTTTACTTTGCCTATCCGAGGATAAGTGAACCTCTCCTTTATCTTTTCATTGAATACAGCCTGAAATATGATAAGAATGGCTACAGTACCTACGAAGGTAGGATGCATCAGTATGAGAGATATTGAGGTTATCATCAGACCCATCCATATCTCAGTGAGTCCATCTTGATTCGCAATCCGGAATGTTGATTGTTCCAGTTTCACCAAGTCGATTGTTTCATTCATATCCATCAACATTATAAAGTTCTCTGTGATGCAAAGTACTTTGCAGTAATATAAAGTTTTGCTACAGGGTAGTTTTTTGGCCACTTCTCTTTAGGAGTTTATATGCCCAAGTAGGGATGAATGAATAGGTATAGCAATGATACTGTACCACATACTTAGCCCACTGTCTGACTTTGTAGCCATGATTGCTTCATACTTAGCTGAGATTTGGGAGTTCCTGATTTTCATTGGGAATATCTCAGCAGTAACAGTCGTTCTAGTTGGTGCTATACTCTGGTTCACAGAAGTGAACGCGGGGAGAGGAAAGGGGTTAGTCCTTAGTGGCATAATCCTTGCTGTGGTCGTGCAGTACTTTGTGATATACCCACCAGCCTTTGTTATGAGCTAGGTAATTGATATGACTAGGGGAATGCAAGATTTGACTCCTTTATGCTGATACAAACCAAGTACATACTCTGGACTGGTTTCACACACACCCACTGGCCCGGGGTTCTCCTCTGAATCTCGGGCAACTACTTTTCTCGGTCAATCGGAAAGCTTTATGTCCTTGGGTCATTGACGCTGGATGCAGGGCCCGTTGCCTAGCCCGGTGCCTTACGCAATCTTGCGTTGTGTGGGAATATAGGGCGCCAGCCTTCTAAGTTGGAGTTCGTGAGTTCAAATCTCACCGGGCCCGCCATTTCTTCTAAGATCCAAAATCCATGGCGCGTGTCAACCACTCTGGGAGATTCATATCAAGGGTTTCTGAAATAGCCACGACCGAGTCCAGTGTTTTAGTAGCCTTAATTCGTTTTGCGCGTTTGCTACCAACTCCTGGAATGGCCCTCCATTGAGAGAGAGTTGCTTGTGATGGTTTGAATGGGTATGGAAGAACAGTGAGTGACCTTGGACCGTGGTCTATAACAAAGACGTTCCGTGGGGCAGAATCGCCCGGTCCCTTGGGCATATGACACAGCAAGGGGTAAGTTCCCAGTGGTCTGAGAAGATAACTGTTCCCTGTTTCACCATCAACAAAGACTGACTGGATTACAGTTCCACGGGGTGCCACTCGTTTGATCATCTCTATGTCAATCGTGTCACGAATCTCCTCACGATGTTTGAAGAACTGATTTCTCTTGACCTTCTTACCACGGTCAATAGCAAGACGAGTGCCTGAAAGGCCAATCACCTGACGTACATTGATTCGCCGGACCAACAGTCCCTCATCGAGTATCTGCTTCAGAAAGTCCATGTTGCATTCGAGTGTCTTCTTGGATTCTCCAGGAAGCCCATAGAGCAGGTTGATCCCAGGAAGAAGATGAGGAAGACCCCAAGGCTCTCGAAGTCCACCAACCTCATTTAAGATTCGGATAGCCTCAATAACCTCATCCACATCAGCTTTCAGGTTATTCCTTCTTATCACCTCTGGGTCAGTAGACTCGACTCCAAAAGCTGCAACATCACCAGGTGTGTGGTACTTCATTATGGCTTTAGCGACTTCTCGTGACTTCTGTGGATGTCGAGCGATCGTACCAGGATTCACGTTATCAATATGAAGCACTTCTAAGTCTGGAGCACCGGTTGTGGTTCTCGAAAATAGTTCTTCAACAGCCTCGGGATTTGGTGTAGGGAATTCGACCTCACCCATCTCTCTAGACCCATATGTAAACAGGTCTGCTTGGTGACCAATTCGAAAAGCTCTGATTCCTTGTTCATAGAGTGCCTGAATCTCTCCTGCAATTGCACTAGTAGTTCGTTCTTGAGGGGGACCGTATGACGGTTCAACACAGAAGCTACAGCCCCCAGAGATAAACCGTGGGCATCCACGATAGGACTCAATCTCGCAGATGATGTGACCGTTAGAGAATCCAGGATGTTGTCTGACAATTGAAACTCCCCTCATTACAAACTCTTCAATCTCAGACGCACCACTACGTGTCAAATCAAGATCGATAGACTCGAGTTTCGCCTTCGGGTCTAGAGCCTCTGCTATGACAAGTTCAGGGTCACCAGTGACTATGTGATCAAAAGGTGGTCTGAGAACCTCTGAGGAAAGCGCGAGTTTTCCTCCTTCGAGACCGCAACCAAACTTAGCCCAAGGTCCCACGAGCATCTTAGGGATTTCCTCGAGTTCAGGTGCTGAGAACAGCTCTCTAGCCTCTCTGACTGAAATTGGGGTGCCACCCACGTATTTTCCAGGAACTATCATTCCAGCAATGAGAATGATTAGGTCAGTCTTTGACCAGCGTTGTTGAGAATCCTGAAAGCTCTCACGAGTCTGATCGATAGTGTTGTAAAGAATCTCGGTCTGAGGAGCTTTTGTCCAGATAGCACCTGCAATGTATCGGGGGTAGATACTCACATAGGGTGGAACTCCTAGAACAGTTGGCTCGTCAACATATCCGTCGACAAGGGCAACACGCTCAACAAGCATCAAATTCACCTATTTCTAGTCCCATTCTTTGAAGTTATCATATCCGGCCAATGGAATATCCTGCAAGCCCTCACTTGTTTTCCAGACAACTTGGTCGTCCGTAGTGACAGTTCCAATCTTTCTGAGATTCACTCTCATCTTTTTTGCGATTTCAACAGCTTGGTCATACTTCTCTGGAGGTATTGTTAGAACAAGCAGGAACTCCTCACCTCCTTGCATCACGGTTTTGAGTGTGTTCAGTTTATTGTTCTTGCAGAACGTTTCAACTTCATGTGAAACTGGCAATTCGTCAATGATGAGTCCACATTCACTCTGTTTGGCAATAGTGTGCAATGTGATTCCGAGTCCATCACTGCTATCCATGCATGCAGTTATTGCACCAATATCCACGAGAGCAGGAACAAGATGAAAGTTAATCTCAGGTCTATAAGCTGCTGCTAGAGCGTCCTGATGTAGTTCTGGGTCAGCCCTCAATTTTCTAATCAGAATCTCAAAAGCAACAGATGTTAACCCAAAATCACCTGTGACAGCCACGATATCACCGTCTATAGCACCGCGTCGTGTTACGATTACACTTGGTTCAGATGTGCCTAGAGCGACTCCAGTGAGTACAACATCTACGCACATCCCAACATCACCACCAAGGTATGGAATATTGGACTTGAGACCAAATTGAGAGAATCCACGGACTAGCTCACTTGCATCCTCCACGTCATAGTCTTCAGGAACACAGAGGGAGAGCATCGTCGCTATTGGCAGAACACCCTTAGCAGCAAGATCACTCAGAGCCATCACAGCAGTTTTACGTCCAACCTGAGCTGGCGTCATTCCCGGTAGCCAGTCGGTCTTCCTTACAAATGTGTCAACATTGACAATGAGGTTACTCCTTTCAGAGATTGGAATATCTGAGGCATCATCATCAAAGTCCAACACTGCTCCCACTGGTTTGTTAACAAGATTGCTAATTTTTGCAAGAAAGCCACGTTCACCCAGTTCACCAGTCTTCAACGTAAGACCTCCTATGTTCTAGCGGGGTAGTTCAATGATAAAGTTTTATTAGAGAATTCATGGGTGAGCGGCTGAGTTGAGCCTCGGTGGCTTAGGGGTTATAGCGGCAGCTTCGTAAGCTGGTGGTCGCGGGACTTCATGGACATCTGCTCCATGGGGCGCGAATTCGAATCCCGCCCGGGGCTCCATTCCTAATCAATTCAATTGATGTTTGGGTGCTTTTTTCTTGTGCAGATTTCCATTAGTTTATACGCATTGTAACGAAGTCCTGTGAGCTAGGTGAAAAAAATGAAAGACAATAGAGAAAAGAAGTCCGCCTCTAGGACAAAACCCGGCTTTTTTGAATGGTTGGCTGGAACTACTAGGTAATTGAGTAGTTCAAAACTCGAACAGATCGGACGGTCACTCTGTGACTTCCTCTGTTCCTTACTCATTCTGTTCTAATCGCATAGAAATCCTTATCATGCACACTTCTACGGAAGACGATGAACTCCATAGAACAATACTCCAGAAGCGCTATCCTGGAATACGGAGTATTGGCCCTAATTGAAATCCATGCGGAGGTTGCCAAGCCAGGTTAAAGGCGCTAGGTTGAGGGCCTAGACTTTGTGGTGCTTTACCACAAAGAGGCTATCTCGTAGGAGTTCGCGAGTTCAAATCTCGCCCTCCGCACCATGCTTTCTTCAGAAAACATATCTCCATCTACTTCTATTATGGATTATAGTGGTGTGAGATGAGAGATGGTGTAAAAGGGATTATTGCAGTCAGTATATTCATTCTAGTTTCTCTATTCATGCCAGTTGCACAATTGAACCAAATTGCGGATTCAGAATCTCCTGTAATTGTAACTGGAGGATGGTCTGATCCAATTGTCATCTTTCTCTTTGGTGCGTACTCTAGTATCTCCCAGTTTCAGGGAGGATATCAGATTGCAGAAGGTGTCACTAATGCATCAACTCTACTATTTCTCTGGTTGATTATGGTCGATATTCTACTTCTAATCATCCTAATGATTAGGAAGTCCTTGATCAAGGTGGCTTTTCCTGTATCTCTGGTGATTCTTCTTTCATGGGTCTGGCTATCATTCCAAATATATGGAGTACTAGAAGATTGGATTGTTGGACCAGTCTTGATTACACCTCTAGTCGGCTCGATTTTGACTCTAGTCTTCATTAATGACATTGAGTCTATAAGGAAAGTATTTGGATCCAATGAATGATTAGACTCTCGCCCTCCGCACCACCTTATTCTGGTTATCTGACTAAAAGGAATGCGTATCTGTTCATCGTATCCTCATAGGTTGTCAGAACGTTAATAGGATATCCCACAGCGCGGACAGATGAGAAAACATCCATTGCTAGTGCTTCTGGAGGGGGGCGAGAGAGTTTCGGGTGCTTACACTCTGCACGCGAACTAACACATTCCGTACATAGTGAACAGCTATCAGGCGGGAGGAGGAATGCTTTGACGCACCCGGACAGAAAGATTTCCCTTTCCATCTCTAAGAGTTTCTTAGTAATCTTCAATATGACTTCTTTGCGTTCTTCAGGTTTCTCCACACCTACTGCAAAATGGAAGACTGCGATATCTGAGTATTCATCAAAAAGTGCTCTACACTCAGTAACAGAAGGGGTGTTTGGAGGACACGAGGCGCATTTTCCATAAGTGGGACATCCGTAGACGCATTTCATACGGACCCAATTGGCAACTACGATGTCGCTTGGTCGAATCCATTTGAAAGAAGAGAGGTCATGTTTGAGAAAGATTTCCTCGAAATCCTTTCGAGAAGGATTATTATCACTCATCGTATATCAATCAAAGACTCATGAACACACTCTATTAGATTTGCTCCTCAAAGTAAATCTCGCCCTACGCACCTCATTTCCTTTCTATTTCCAATGCTCACTAAGGAAACTTCATGACACTGTCGCTAATGGAAATCACTCTGCAATACGATGGTAAAGAGAAATGCAACCACAACAAGGGCTGCGACTTTCGCTGCAAGTTTTTTCAATGATGCTTCCGAAATTCCTGCACCAATAACTGCCCCCATTGTGCCGAATTCAATTACCTGTCCAATACCCCAAAGAATCAGTATTTCCAATTCTATTGCAAGAATAGAAAACTGCCCTAAGATGGAAGCAATTCCCATTATGCCACCAAACATGAAACCTAGCTGAGTACCTCCGCGCCACTCATTAACTTTGATTAATGAGAAGAGCCAATAAACAAGCACCACTTGTACCAGGAGAGCACCATAACCAAAGGGAATGCGTATGAAAGCTAGTTCAGGATCTAGCATTACAGGATTTGATTGGGTGTAGAAGTCTGCTAGAATTCCACCATGCCATATGAAGTCGAATCCAATGATCGCCACCCAAGTAATTAGGATAAGTTTCACCCTCAGTGATGATAATCCTTTCACCACAATACTTGGAATATCCGTGACGAGGGACTGATGCGATGTGATTTGGTCTGGCACACTCCCATTACTCATAAAATCTCCTCTCCAGATGTCTGAGGTGTCCCGGTGCGTACTTGACCATATATGCAATCCATACAAAGACTGCAATCCCAATAGCCATGGCAACGGCAAGAGAGAGGATATCTATTAGCTGACCATCACCTACGATTGTACCATAAATCTCTGCACCAGCAAAGATAATGGGAATTGATACAACGACCATAAGCACAAAGGCCATGAATTTCATCGCAGGCATCAGCGAAGGGGGTCTACGTATTTTGACATATTTCTCTACTCCCTCTGGCAGATCCTTACTAAGTGAGGTCATGAGATCTGTTGCGGACTTTCCAAGTGGAGTTAGAGTATATCGGAAGTGTTCATTCTTCTGAATGAATCCTTCCATTTGTTTTAGGTGATAGTTCAGCCGTCCTGTTGATAGAGTAAATTCGCCCAGAATTTCTGTGTATGATGCTCCATTGTCACTGTAGGACAAAAGCTTCAGGATATCACGTCTTATTGGATGACCGAGGACTTCAAACACAGTTGCTTCGACTTCTTTCTGCATTTCTTTTCTCCTACTCCAGCATATGCTTAATTTACTAAAATATATTTTTGACTAAAATTTCTTGAAACGTTGAGTTGTCAAGAAAGATGGACTGGAAGCCGTAAGGTTCGGGCTCCAAACACTCAGAGAATCTCGCCTTCCACACCATCCTTTTCATTCTAGTTCAATTCGTTCCATCTTGAATTTGCGCATTCGTTCATCAATTCCTGAACCGAAAGGAGCCATAAATCTCTGGGCGGTTGTATATAGTTCTTCAGAGACTTGTAATGCAGCTTCAACACATTGAGCAAAATCATCCTTTGAAAGGTATTGAGTCAAGGGACAGTGGACCAAATAATGTTCTTCTCCATCTGTTGAGAAAATAGGATATTTCCTACAAAGTAAGGGACGTACAGGATAGATTTCACATGTGGATTCTTTGAGATATGGACAAATCAGGTCCCCGCCAAAATCTGTAACATAACAGTTCTCCGTAATTGCAATGAATTTGTTCGGATGTCCAGCCTCAATAATTCGGTCTACTTCCAACTTTGTGGCAAGTGGTCCTCCTAGTGTGCAACAGTATCCACCACATTCTTTGCAAATATTCGAATAGTTATGTTCTGTCATCAAATTATCTCAGACATTATACTCACATATCAAATATCGCACTCCGCACCATTCTCCTTTCTCTTCGTATTACTCTAGAATCTTCTCAAACCAGATATGATACCCCCAAGGATTCTTGGTTTTCTTGATGATTGAATACCCATGTTTCTTGTAGAAGTTCACAGCCCATTCGGCTTCACTGTCTGTTTCTAACTGAATCTTAGTGAAGTTTTGATTTTTCGCCTTCGTTTCAAGGAATTTCATCATAGAAGACCCAATCCCTTTCCTTTGATGCGTTGAATGAACATACATTAGTGGGATCCAAGCTGTTTCATTATCTCTGGTTCCAAATGATCCAACAGCAATAATTTTGCCCTCTCTTCGGTGGATATAGAACTCCATGAAAGTTGCCATCTCATCAAGTTGTTTTGGGGTTAGAAATGGCTCACGATAGTGCTCTTTTGGGATAATCTTACTGAATTCTTCACGATTGATTGAATTAATGAGTGAGAGAATCTCTTCTAAATCAGAATCTTCAGCAGTTTCAAACTTGATTGATAGTGTCATTCAAATCATGAAGAGAGTCGCGTTGGCAGGAATATGAATTCTTCCTATCAGCGACGAATTCCTAGATTCGCTGTTTGACTGCGAGTAGTAAAAATCAGCTGTAAATTGGACCCACCCAGGTACGATGAGGCAAATTCGTACCTCTTGCGCGGGTGGGTCCGTGGGAGGGAGTTGTCTTCTGAAGCATGATGGGACTCGGCGCGCTGGCATTGTGATCCAAGAGGAGCATTGTGGGTGGCGAGTCCCAGAAGATGTGCAAATTCTTGGATTCATACCTCTGTCTACATCCGCCAATATAAGACCGTAATGATAACAAACGCCGCTTTGGCTTTGAAAAATTGAATATCTTATGCAATTCTTGGCCAGTCTATGAACTATGGCAATGTATAAAGGTTGAAAGCTACGCGAGCATTCTGGAATCCAGTGGAGTGGTTGACGACGTCATCTCGAAGGATAGGCATTGTTGGTACAGGAAACATGGGTCGCATTCATGCCAGAATACTTGCTGACATGGGCGTCTTAGTAGGTGTAGCCGATATGGATTTGTCTACTGCCAAACAGGTTGCGGAAACCTACAACGTCGAGGCATTCAAAGACTTCGAGAGTATGATTGAAAATACTAAACCTGAAGGTGTCATCATAGCAACTCCTACCCCAACTCATGCCACTATTGCAGAGGCTATTGCCACGAACTACAACACTATTCGAGGTCTATTGATTGAGAAGCCTCTAGCAAGTACTCTTGAAGATGGTAAGAAAGTTGCAAAGATAGTCAAGAAGAAGGATATTGTCACACTGATTTCACACTCTGAAATCTACAACCCAATTGTAGGACGCGCTTTATCACTCATTGAAACTGATGCGATTGGCAAGCCGTTGACTGTTATTCATGACAGGAGGGGATTTGTATCACCAGAAAGAATTCCTTCACTTGGAGATGTTTTCGAGGACATAGGGGTTCATGACTTTGATATTATGGCACGAATAAGTAAAGGTCCTGCAACACTCTATGCTCAGAGTAATACTTCAGGGGGCATTCACAATAGTGGTACAGTCATGGTGAAGTTTGAGAGTGGTACAGAACACTTCTTCCACCTGTCAAGACAGTATGCTGGTAGAAGACGTTTCATGGATGTATCTGGTACAAAGGGCAGCTTGGTTTTAGACCTCTTTGGACAGATTATCAAGGTCCAGCATCTCAACCAAGCCCCTCTTGCGGAAGGCGACACAATCAGACTTCCAGAGATGGGAGCCACAATAAAGGTCTACGGAGAGCCTGTAAGAGAAGTGCTTCGTGACTTTCTCGATTGTATCAGGACAGGAAGGACTCCCAGAGTAGGAATTGATGATGCAATCTGTGCTTTGAAGATTGTAGAAGCAGCTAGGAAGAGTGCAGAATCAGGAAAAGTCATCGACATAGATGTTGAGCCTAAGGCATAATTCTACCATTCAAATGAGTCCTCTCTGCAGATGTGATCTCGACATCAACAACAGTCCCCAAGCTTTTGTCATCTTGAACTATCACGGTCTTGTACGATTCATTCCTTCCAACAATCCCTCCTTTGGAACCCTTTTCCGTAAGAATGACTGGACCTGACCACCCTACCCAAGATTCATTCGATTCAACTAGAATTTCATTGACCAGAGAAGTCAGGGTCCTACTTCTCATTTTCTTGGTGTCAGTATTCACCTTATCCTTTGATTTCGATGCCAGTGTACCAGGCCTATCTCCATATTTCGATATATTGACAACAGAGGGACGAATTCTACGAATCACTTCCAGCGTCTGTTCAAAATCTAGGTCACTTTCACTTGGAAACCCCACAATGATATCGGTGGCAATTGTTGCATCACTGAATCTCTCACGGACCTTTTGTACGACTTCCTCCCAGTCAGCAACGGTATAGCGACGTTTCATAGCTCTCAGAACATTGTCACTACCAGTTTGGAGAGGGATGTGGAAGAATTTGAAGAAATGGGGATTATCCATAGCCTTCAAGATACTGTCTATTGAATCTAAAACTAGGTTGGGATTGAACATTCCTAGTCTGAACTTGTGTGTTCCTTCTATTTGTCCAACTTTGTGGAGAAGCGAAGGAAGTTTTTCTCCAGTGTCAGAACCGTAGACAGCAGCATCTTGAGAAGTGAGCCGAATCTCTTGGTAGCCTAGATATACACAGCGTTCAATGACTCGATGGAGATCTTCGATTGAATGACTTCTCACTTTACCCCTGGCAAACTTCACTGCACAGTAAGCACAGTTACCTAAGCAGCCCTCACAGATAGGAACAGTACAAATCACACTCTCTGGAGGTCCTGCAAACCATTTCAGCTTTGAAACCTCATCCGAGTCTAGATGTTGGATACCACGTTCACCCTCAAGAATACGGGGAATAACTGATGCTAGGGAGTCAATAGATTGTGGACCCAATACCGCTCCATATTCAGGAATTGCTTGCTCAATTCTTGTAAGTGAGATTCTGGGAAGACATCCAGCAACCACAATAGGAGTTTTCTTTCGAGCCAGCTCTTCGAGTCTGTGGATTATCTTATCCTCTGTGGGTTCTTTGACTCCACAGGAGTTCAAAATTATCAAATCAGCTTTTTCAATTTCTTGAACCCTTTCTGCATCTAGATCCTTGAGACGACTCACAATGATGTCAGAGTCTGCTTTATTGAGAGAACAACCGTATGTTTCAAGGTAGAATCTGAGATACATGTTCTTCGCACCTACCCGCCTTGAACATGAGGGAGAATAGCTATCTCGTCACCTTCGCTTACTGCGATATCCACTCCACCCAAGGTATCCACATCTTTCTTGTTCAGTATCACAATTAGATTCCCACTGATTCTATCTTTGTCCATAATCAGCTTGTGGAGTTCTTCGCCACTTTGTTTGACTACTACGTCAATTACTTGACGTACTGTCGAATCTTCTGGAACCTCTACCTCAATGATTTTCTTTCCAAGAAGCCGTCTAATCGGCCCAAATGACTTGAACAGGACTTTCAATAATCTGACCTGTGAAGCTCACAGTTGGGAGACTATTCAGCTTTTTGATAGTACGAAATAACATCCTGAACAAGGGCATCTACTACAGAAATTATCTCGTCGATATCTTCCTTGGTTGCATTATCATAATGAATGCCAACAGTAACAATAGTTGGTGTTTCGAGAGCCTTGCAAATCTTCTCTGCTGCGCTGTTTGCTACAACATAGTCCTTGTGTCCGGGCAAGGTTATTGTACTCACACTTACTGTCGTCGCGTCTCTGTAATGGCTTTTCGTTGGATATGCAACAGCAGCTCCACCGATATGATGAGCATCACCACCATAGATTACAATAAGGAAGTCCTTTCCAATCTCCTTTACATCCAAAAAGATAGTATGACGTCCTGCCTCTTTCTCGAATTTCATCAATCATCACTAAGATGAACTGACCTGTAATCCTTTCGGTGTCTTCAATTGCCTTGAAGTTCTTTCTGATGTTCTAAATACATCCTATAGGAGAGCGTTAGTGTCTTAGGATGAGCGGATCTGTACTCGTCAAGAAGACCGACTGCTGTAGAATATGGAGCATTCTTCACTATATTCGGTGTTTCATGTGCTTCGTTTGATATCTTTTCGAGTACTGATATGAAGAAATCAAGTTCTTGGCGCGATTCTGTTTCGGTAGGCTCAATCATTAATGCTTCAGGAACTATGAGAGGGAAGTAGACAGTTGGAGCATGAACGCCGAAATCAAGAAGTCTCTTGGCAATATTCATCGCAGTGACATCCGTCTTGTCCTTTAGATCCTTGGCCGAGATTACACATTCATGCATCCGAGGTGCATCCTTAGAATAGGGCAAAGAGAATCCAGGAATCTTACTAACATGATGTGCAACATAGTTTGCATTCAATACAGCTACTTCAGAGGCTCTCTCAAGACCCTCAGTACCAAGTGCATAGATGTAAGAGTATGCTCTTACTAAAACACCAAAATTCCCATAGAATGCCTTCACTTTCCCAATTGATCTAGGATAATCGTAGTCAAGATCAAATGAACCATCATCCTTCCTGACAACTCGGGGCACGGGCAGAAACTCTTGTAGTTTTTCAGTGACGCCTACAGGTCCAGCTCCTGGTCCGCCCCCTCCATGGGGTGTTGAGAATGTCTTGTGAAGATTTAGATGCACTACATCAAATCCCATATCACCTGGTCTGACCTTACCCATGATGGCATTGAAATTGGCTCCATCATAGTAGACCAGACCTCCTGCATCATGTACCGTTCCAGTGATTTCCTCAATATCCTTTTCAAAGACACCTATAGTGTTTGGATTAGTTAGCATAAGTCCAGCTGTACGGGAACCTGAAACAGTCTTGAGTGCATCAATGTTCACGAGACCTTCATCACTAGATGGGATTTCTACAATCTTGTAACCAGCCATGGCAGCAGACGCCGGGTTGGTTCCGTGTGCTGCATCAGGAATCAGCATCTCGTTTCTCTGTTCACACTCATTAGTAACGCAACGATGATACTCACGCATCATCATCACACCGGTCCATTCTCCTTGCGCCCCTGCTGCAGGTTGAAGTGAAACTGCATCCATTCCTGTTATCTCACGGAGCCACTGCTCGAGCTCCCACATCATCTCCAAAGCGCCCTGTGTTGTAGATGAATCTTGAAGTGGATGGAGCCACGCAAAACCAGGGGTGCCAGCGGCCCAGTTGTTCTCTGCGGGATTATATTTCATTGTACAGCTGCCCAGAGGATATGTACCAAGGTTGACAGCGAAGTTCATCTGAGAGAGCCGCGTGAAATGACGTGCAATTCCAGGTTCTGCAAGCTCTGGAATCTTAGGAGGTTCTTTTCGGATCATAGATTTCGGGAGAATCTGACTGAGCCCTCCGACAAAATCTCTCACGTCGGACTCTACTGTTGGGAAGGTATGACCAATTACTCCAGAGTTGGACCTCTCAAATATCAAGGGTTCATCCCATTTTGCTTGACGTACTCTGGAGTCATCAGGGCGACCATGTTTCATTAGGAAGCACCTCCCTTTGTCACAATCTTCTCAATCGTTTGTACAAGCTCGTCTATGGTTTCTTTGCTATGGACCTCTGTCACACAGAATAACATTGATTCTCCAAGAGATGGAAACTCATCAGTGAGGATTCGTCCTCCATGAAGATCATTATCGAGAAGTTTCTCATGGACCTGTTGGGCTGTCACACCCTCATCAAATTGAACAACAAACTCCTTCCATATTGCCTGTCCAATTGCCGGGGCTCTGATTCCAGGAATGCGGTCAAGCATTTTCGCAGTGTAATTTGCCTTGTATCCTATTGTTTCACCTAGTTGCTTTAGTCCAGTAGGACCCAGCAAAGACATGTAAACAGCTGCAGTGACTGCTGCAAGCGCCTGATTTGAACAGATGTTGCTCGTGGCTTTCTCGCGTCGAATGTGTTGTTCTCTTGGACTCAGGGTAAGAACAAATCCGTTCTCATATGGTTCATCTTCAGTCCTTGTCATGCCAACCAATCGGCCAGGCATCTGGTAGATCAGTTTTCTATCATTGATACATCCAAAAATACCCAGTAATGGACCTCCAAATGTCATTGGGGAACCTAAGTGCTGTCCTTCCGCTACTACGATATCAGCGCTATAGTCTCCTGGTGGCCTCAATAATCCCAATGAAAGAATATCAACACCTGCTACAAAGAGTGAGTCGTTGTCATGTACAAGTTTGCTAATTTCATCAACTTGTGTTTCAATGAAACCAAGATAGCTTGGATTCTCAATGTAAACTCCTGAAACATGGTCATCAAGCTTTGATTCCAAGTCGGACAGTGATATCAGACCTGTCTTCTTGTCATATTCGATTCTCTCGATCGTAATATCAGCCGGTTCTGTGTAAGTGTAAAGCACCTTGTAGTGTTCGGGATTCATAGTGCCAGGAACAAGGAATTTCGTCCGGTTCTTCTTCACACGTGCTGTCATCCGTGCAGCTTCTGCAACAGCAGTGGCCATGTCATACATCGAGGAGTTTACAATGTCGATTTCAAGTATCTCAGCTAAGAGGCTTTGATACTCAAAGAGTGTCTGAAGCATGCCTTGACTGACCTCCGCCTGATAACTTGTGTAAGATGTCAAGAATTCAGACCTATTGGCCAAAGCAGGTACAATTGCAGGAACATAGTGCATACCTATTCCTGCTCCAAGGAATGTACGACCATTGTTAGCAGGTTTGTTCTTTCCAGCCAATTCTTGTATTCTTCTCGTGACCTCAATCTCACTATGAGAGTGTGGAATGTCAAGATCATTCTTCAGCATGAATTTCTCAGGTATGTTTGAGAACAGCTCCTCAAGGTTCTTCTTACCAATAGATTTCAGCATCTCTCTTTCAGTTGCTTTTGTCATTGGTATCCATGGATGTTTGTATTCCATTGCGGACTCCTCCGGACAACGGGCTGGATGAGGCGCAGCTGGTATCCCAAATATCCTTTCGGGTCGAACATCTCAAAGTGCAACTTCTAGAATACTTTTTAACGATAACAGATTAATCGACGCCAGCCACAGGAGTGACTAGAATGAAACGCTGGTTAATGGATATCCTTGCATGTCCTGTGAGTGATTGTAGAAGTGAACTCCAGTTGGAAGTCTACACATCTCACAACATGGATGTAGATGGTGAGGAGATCGAAGAGATTGATGAGGCGTTGATCACATGTCCCAAATGTGGAAGATGGTATCCAGTTATTGACGGAATTGCTTGCATGCTTCCTGACAACCTCAGGATGGATGGTAAGCAGAGGAAAGAGGAAACTGCATTTCTTGAACGGTGGAAGAATCGGATTGCTTCTGAAATCAAAGAGAATGGTGTTCCTTTTGGCCTGACTTGATTGAACACTAGCCCCGTGGTGTAGCGGCCAAGCATAGCGGGTTTTGGCCTCGCTGACGGAGGTTCAAATCCTCCCGGGGCTACCACTTTCACAAATAACTGTTATTTTTCTTTAGGAGGGAGTCCCTCTCCACTGTTAGACATTTGGACCCTAAAAAGACGCTTCACATGTGAGAGAACCAGACGGTCACCGTTCACGAGTACATCAATATCGATATAGTCATGAAGTCCTGAGGTTGAAATCTTCTTCTCTAAAACCGCCTGAACTTGAAACACTCCTGCGGGATTATCCATGGCAACGGTTATTCTCAGTGGTTTACTTTCACCGTGTTCAGGAATGACATTATTGATTGCCATTGCACTCACAGAGTGAATATCGACCTTACCTTTCTGGAATGGGACTGTTGTACGACCTTTTGTCATGTCACAACCGTCACCAAGTTTAGCAATTCCAGCTTCAAAAGTCAGACATTGTGTATCATCATCATGTGCATAGATTCCATGAAGAATGAATGAAAGAATGTCTGTGGCCATTGCAGGGTCGTCGTAGATGTCCATCAACTTGGACTCGAGAATTGGACTGGCTAGATTGACCGATGCTTGATTGTGCTCATTTCTATGAACTACCATCCCAATATCATGAAGATATGTTGATGCAAGAACTACAAGACGAGCATCATCAGTGTCACCGATTCCCTCTGCTACAACATTAGGTCTGAATGTTTGATTAAGAATGTCAAATACTTTCAATGCATTCCAAGTGGCCACTTCAGCATGAACTGCACCATGATCTGTATAGCCTAAACGTGATACAGCCATACGATTTGCTGACCGAAGATAGGATTGAACCTTCGGAGACCCTGTCAGGTATTGATACATCTCTAAAGCACGGGACTCGTCAGTCAGTAAATCGCGTGCCCGTATATTCTCTCGTTGTAAGATTTTCGTATTCATTCAGACCATCTCTAGGAGGACAGTGATTGAGCCCAATTTGTTTGATAAGAGTTACTAACTGACACAACTACTCTGGTATTGTAATGGAGGAGGAACCTAGAAAGGCAAAATGCCTTTCTATAAGTCACCGGCCTCTTCCTGAATTGATAACAGGATTCGGTCAGTGGCTGTGGTCGCCTTCTGGATTGTCTTTAGATAGTCTTGACGAGATTTCTCGAATGCTGCACGACTGATCCTCTGTTTCTTCTTCCTGAGAAGAAGTTGGCGGAGTCCAGCTTTTGCACCTTCAATACGTTCATCTTGAAGCTCGAGCTGAGCCACAAGATCACGATACCGAGGCCCATAGCTAATCATTTCATCTCTGAGATGTGGAAGGTTATCATCAATCTCATCAATCTGTTGCTTTAGGTCTCGCTCTCGAATCATATACTCGCGCTTCTTGACCTTGCCTCTCCTCCGAGCAGCTTCAAGCTTCTCTAAGTCCATATTGAGGGCAGTCTTCCTTGAGTAGAAATTAGCAAACTCAGAAAGCAGCTCTGAGGGGGCTCCAATCTGGCGTGGTTTTGAATCCTCGATGTCTTCGTCTTCTCGGGGGCCAGTAACTTCCTCAGGCAACTCGATTTTTCTACGAGTCACATAGATTAGACTGATAATACCGATCAGTAATGCGAAAATTGTAGGTCGGGCAGCTGCTCCTAATGTTGTCTGATATACAACTTCAAACGAAACAGGATTTCTGTTCGTTGTATTATATATCAGGTATTTGATTGTAGTATCAAACACGCCATACGCTGTACGATAACCATCTGTTGCTTCTACGAGAGCGACTGAAGCTGTCATTATGATGTCTATCTCATGTTTACGGATGAGTATATCTGACAGCAAAGCTTGGGGCAATCTCAACCTATTTCCGTTATCAGCAGCCTCTTGGTAACTACTAGCTTGGACAATATAATCAATTTCAAATGTATATTTTAAATTCGACAAAAGTCCTTGCCCAAATCTATCCTGCTGGAGGTTCACAGTAACCTCAGTGGATTCATTGAAGTTTCCAACGTCTATGTTTTGCTGCGACCGTGCAAGCATGCCAACTTCATCATGTATGATGATTCTAGTAGAATATGCAGGAATTGTAAAATCAACAGAACTCAATACTCCTGCACCAATGTTGTCCAGTGTAATAATTTCTCTATAAGTCAACCAACCCCAAGCATCAATGATGATTGTTGTCTTTCGATCAGCTACAACGTTGCTAGAGTAGATTCGTAGATACACACTGAAACTGGTTTCGGTGAAGGGAACCACGTTGGTTGTTTCGGAATCAGGTGATTCTTCTCCCGGTATGAGAGAACCTCCTCCCTCGAAAGTGAGCGAGAAACTTGCGCTTCTAATGATAGTTGAAAGGAGTGGGTATTTCAAGAACTCAAGTCGATATTCCCACTCTGTAGTGTCTGACACCCAGAAGAGAGAAGTCATGTACATTGTTGTTTCAAATTTGTATGACTCTTGGAAATCGATTGGGTCATTGAAAAACAATCTCCAATGGAACATGTCATTTGAATCAGCCATACGCAAGACAATTATCTCGTTATCATCTGAATCAGCGGCAGTCATTGACAGAAATTTCCCGGAATATCTGACTGGCAAGTATATGTCAATGGAATTGATGGGCGCGGAACCATTATTGATGACCGTATATGAATCAACGACTCTTGACCCAAAGTGTTCTCGTACACCAAAGGTCCTTGACACATCCACCTTCATTCCTAAAAAGGGGATATATGGTGTGCTGAGTTGTATATTCACAGTTGCTAAACCAAAAGCTTTCGAAGGATCATATGCCCTGAATGTTAATGTGTGCAATCCTTCATCATAGGATGATAAATCCACATTTGCTTCCCATAATTTTGATCGGAAGTTGTATGTTAGATTCACCCAGCTCTCTTCATCGTCAATTCGGTAACTTGCATGCTGGACAAAATCATCAGTTGCATTTAGTTTCAATCTAGCAACCCATTCTATGACTTCATCAGGTTCTGGACTGACAATGATGATTGTAGGTGGAGCGTTCGGAATTATTTTCACTAATGCTGGTTTAGTCCAGTATGTATGGGAAACTGGGAGCCCATTCAATTCTTCACTATTCCCAAACATAAAAACGAATGGAAACTGTATTTCTGTGCTATTGAAAAGTGGAATATCGTTGGAATCAGTACTGTTTAGCAGGATGGCGTACTCTAATTGGGTGTAAGTTCCATTATCGGAACCATCTGCTTGAAGAATCCTTGATTGGTCCAAATCTGGAAGATGCTGAAAGGTACTGGTACCATAGTCATCACTGAATATAATTTCACTTTGTTCTGCTGGATTCGTGCCTCTCGAAATACTCCCTCTGAAGATTCGTCTGAGTTCAATCTCGTAGATAAGGTCTAGACCATAGAGATCATGAGTAGGTGTGGTATATGCTTCCTCAGCAGGAATGACAAAGTGCCTTACTTCGCCAATTCGCATTCCAATGATGGCATCCTTGTACATCTGAAGTGCAGCCAAGTCTTGAATAGGTTCAGTCGATGTGATGTCTGGAAAGTCATTTTCTTGAATCACAGAACCGTTTCTGAGACTCAGAATATAGTGAACTGTGACGGCATCAAGCGGTCCGGCTCGCCAATAATCATCTGGATGGGTTTCACCTGGAGCGTACCCAACAATCACGTCACTGTTATTTAGTCCCGCACTAGAGAATCTTTCAGAGTAGTTCTGCCATGCAAAGCCAATCCACCCAGAGGTTATAGCTTCAAGTCCAATATACAATACTGTGCCATTATGCTCCAAATATGCTGTGACCCCTGTAACAGGATCCGTATACTTACGTGCATATTCCCAAGGATCAATTATTCCATCCGCAGAGCCATAGTGATTATCAACAAAAGGTATGGAGAGGTTAGTTCCTGACTCTGCTAGGGAAGACCCAAAGTCATTGCTCTGAGCCAAGTATTCTGGTTCCAAAGTTTCTGAGATAGGGCTGACCATCATAAAGCTGCTAGTCAGGAAGAGGGCAAGTAGTAGGAATGTTCCTATCTTTCTATTCAACAGGCTCAATACGAATCACCGTAATTTCATTTGGGGGTTTTTGTCCAGCGGTTTCAGATTCCACTAGACGGGGAATTGTCCGCTCGAGCTTCTGGTTTGTTATTATAGATTTCGGATGTTGAAAGCTTGCACAAACTTTGATTTTCCCCCGAAAAGGTCAAAACTGAAATGAAATGCAGACATCTAAGGAAGTGACTCGTCTTTGATTACAATCCTTATTGCAGTCTTGGTTTCATTCGTGATTGTAGTCTTGTTTATGCCAGGAGCAATCAGAATGCTTCGGGAGAAGGGATTGGTTGGTACTGATGTCCATAAACCTGATAGACCCGATGTTCCCAAAGGCGGTGGCTTCATAGTCTTATTTGCAATCGTATCAGGATTGCTAGTTGTAATGGGATTAACTACTTTTCAAGCTCAAGCTGATATTCGTGAAGGATTATTTGCAGCCTTGGTGTCTATACTCATGGCAGGAATCATTGGTTTACTTGATGACTCCTTTGATTTCAAGAATAGAACAAAAGTGGCTCTACCTTTAGTTGCTTCAATTCCAATGATTGTTGTCAGTGTTGGAACTCCCACAATGTCGATACCCTTCATTGGAACTATCAATTTTGGAATATTATATGCACTATTGATTGTACCACTCATGATGACATTCATTGTGGACTCCACCAATATGTATGGGGGTATGAATGGCCTTGAGGCAGGTCTCAGCGCAATCAATGCTTCAGCAATTGTCCTGTATATCATAGCCGGTACTATCATAACAGGTCAAGAAATGACGACTGCATTGACTGATTCAGGGACTGTGGCAGCCTCTCTTCTTGGAGCCTCAATCGCATTTCTGATTTTCAATAAATATCCCGCAAAGGTTCTGCCTGGTGATGTTGGTAGGCTTCCACTTGGAGCTGCAATGGCGTCAGCAATAATTCTTGGAAACATGGACCGATTAGCAATAATATTGTATACGCCATTTTTGATTAACTTCGTTCTCTATCTTGTATATCGTTTCTATGTCAGAAGGAGGAACATTGAGTATGTTAAATTCGCTTCCGCAAGAGAAGATGGAACCTTGGAAGTCGCAGGCCCTTTCACAATGTATTGGATTTTCCCGTACATTTCAAAGAGAATTACTGAAAAACGGAATGTGCTGCTGCTTCTATTGTTGCAAGCGGCGATAGCATACGGAGCTGTTACGATTCTTCTCTTCGGTTTACCGATAGAAATGATATTCTTCTAGAGTAGTTTATCAGAAAGGTAAGTATCAACAACAAAATCCATACCATACCTACTGAAGGCCTGTTGTTCAGCTTTACATCGTATTTGCTGGAATTCACGAATATAATCCTGCCAGAGCGAGTCAGAGTATCTCACATCACGAGAGAGTTCATCAAGGCGTTTCAGATCAGCATTGTTCATAGATTCAGTTGGTAGTGCATAGTCTGTGATATCTTTAGGAGTAACACCTATCCACTCTGCTGAAGGTATTGTTAGGTCCTTGATGTGTGCAGCATTCGCACTACCACTAGTGATTACTCTTGCAATATGCATCCCCCAAGGATCACCATCTGTAAAGATGTAGACAGGTAATTCAAGTGAGGTGTGGAGGTTCCTCATGAGACGTCGTGTGGCTCTAGGGGGTTGTCCTCCAAGTTGTACTAGGATTGCACTAAATCTGTCCCATGCTCTCGTTTCAATCAGTCTAGAAAACATACCTCCAGATTCCACTGCCAGAATTATCCTCGCATCGGAGTCAATTGGTTCTGCTGTCATTAATGCGGGTCCGATAGGCAAACCATCAGGACTCACTGTGAGGTCAATCTCTTTTCCTTCATAGCCACGTACAGTATAGTGCATCTTGACTTTGCCATATATCGACGAGTGTTCTTCGGGATAGATGCCGAAACTCTCTCGAGGTAGACCTGTAAGACATTCTAAATCTGTTACAATCCTATCTGACTCAGACTGGCTATTGAAATCGACTCCAAAGGCTTCAGCTGAATAATAGAGGTCTCTAAGGGAACTGGTTCGTGATGCTTGTATCAGCTCTTTGGCAAACGCTGCAGCCCAAGTCAATTGAGCGAAGCTTCGAACATGATTCACATTGCTTGAATCACGTATACCAAGAGAAGGACCCAGAACATATTGGTTGATTGTGTCGTCAAATACAATGTTGTCCGTCTTTCTGTCAGGAATTTCGAGTATGGGAAAGTTTTCGTCAATGATTGGTTGGAGAATTCGCTTACCAAGTTCCTTCAGAGCTTTCAGAGCATTGTCAGGATTACGCATCAGAATCAACCTCAAAGAGTTTCCGTACCAAATCCTCTGTGGAGGGTAAGTTTTCATGTTCAGCAAGAGCTGCACTGAATCGGACTATCTGTCGAAATGATTTGTTGAATTCGCGCATCTTCTTGGTTTCTCGGAGTGCTCGTTGGACCTTTGTTGTACTTTTACTGAGCTTCCTTCCAAGTTCCTTGAAAAGATGATGGGCTTCTTCCTCAATTTCAGATATGGAAGCAATGGATTGTTTCCCTGCAGCTTTGAAGGGAATCCTGGTGGAACAGAGGTGCACAAACAGTCCTACCGGAGCTGCAGTTTGCAAATCGTACCTTGCCCATCTAGTTCTCTTTAAGACTCTCATTAGAATATCATCACCTGAGTCGTAGAGAAGAGGAACCCGGTTAGCAAACCGATAGAGGGTGGGAACATCAGATCGAGGAAAATCATCTCCTGTTGCCAAGATAGCCTCAATCACAAATGGATTGCCCTGCCATTCACTAGGACCCCTGATTGAATAGCGGGTAAATGAGGTGTTGAAGAGGGTGCTAACAGATTGCAAAAACTGGTTCTTCCCAATTGGGCTGAGACATTTGCTGTCAGGTTTTTCAAATCCATCCCAATTACGCAGCGCTGTTCCTAATCGTGTAAGCTCTTCACGTTTGAGTTCACCCACAATTTGAGTAGAATTTAGATTCATAAACCTGAGAAATTTTGTTGCAGTTCGAGGACCAATCTTCTGAAAGGAGTTACATAAGAAATCATGGAGTTTCTTTGTAGTGTCTTTTTGGACCAGTCTTCGAAGCAACTCAATATCTGCAGATCTTGGATGAGGATACGAAATTCTAGTCGGAGGGGGCACGTATTCAGAAAAGCCTCCAAAGCTCAAATGGATATTATCATCAATATCGAGGTGTATCGTTGCATGGGGTGTTGAAACTGAAGATAAGCGAAGGTAGTCGATAATCCGATCTTGTGATCTCTTCAAATCCCCCTTCAATGTAACCTCAACAGTTGTACCAACTTCAGAACGGGGTAGAGCTTTTCTTTCCTCGATGATTGGTTGGTTGTTTTCGACATCAACAAGAAGTCTATAGAATACTCCATCAGACCCTTTAACTCTGGAATGAATAGATATGGGATTATCTGTAGTAATCTGACCGTAAAGAACAGCCATTGTAACTCCAAGTCCAAAAGTACCCCGCTTCTGTCGATGAGCGTACTTGCTTCCATAGAGAACACGGCCAAAGGCATTGGGAACCTGTTTCGATGGCACCCCCTCTCCATTATCTGTTACTACGAGTGTGATTGTGTCTGATTCATCACTTTTGATCTTGATTTCGACTATTGGTAGTTTTTGTGCATCTTCACATGAGTCAAGACTGTTTTCAACTAGCTCTCTAACTGCGGAGTAGACGGCCTGTGTTGGGTTGCCAAAACCGGCCATCTGCCGATTTCTATAGAAAAACTCAGCTGGCGAGATGCTTTCAAAATTGGCAACATTCGACTTTTGATGATTCATGTATCTCTTGATTGAGTAAGTGTCATAGTCATATTAGAGCAGGTATTACACTCTTTACAAATCAGTATCTTCCCATAGTTCCGCTCTTTGGCGATTCATTTCTCTTCTCATCTTTTCCAGACGTGAATATACTGCGCTGTGAGGCGCTCCTGAGATGAGCATGTCTAAGGCTCTTCGAGCATAATCTAATCCAGGACTCATTCCAATTATTGAAACCGTCTTTCCATAGACTGATATTTTGGTTTCTGTGGTCTGTTCAATGACTCTCCTCGTGCGACCATTCTCACCTATGATTCGACCCGCTACTCGTTTCATTTGGTTTGGTGAACTTCCGACAACCTCACGTAGTGAAACAATAATAAGTTGCATGTCATCATCAATCAGTGATAGTGCGTTCTTGGGACTGAACCCTCGAGCCATCGCACGGATAATATCACGTGCTTTCCAAGCTAGAACTGGATCTTCGGTGTTTTGGGGAGCGGTGATTGTTACAATTCCTTCAGGATTGACATCAATTTTGACGTTTGTTAGTTTCTCTACACGCTTTCTTACTTTACCATTACGACCTACAATCACACCAACTCGATCGACTGGCACTTTGACTGTTTCATGGTATAGCATCACTGATCACCAACTGATACAATGTGTTTTGTTATGATTTCTGGGTCTTCGGTCTTGACACCCAGTTTGCTAAAATAATTGGTCATGTTTTGAATGTCACGGAGTAGGTACCTTTTTGCAAAATCATGGCTAATAAGAACTGCCTGTGAAACATCGATAATAATTGGTCCATCCAGCCATAATATGTTAAACTCGCTCAAGTCAGCATGTACAAGACCAGCTTCAGTATAACTGGTTTCAATCATATCCATTATTTCATTAAAGACCTTCACTGGAGAGGGAATCTCAACATTCTTCATGAGTGGAGCTGGGAGATTACTCTTGGGGTCTCCAATGAACTCCATGATGAGAACATTACGCTCAATATCTAGAGGTTTAGGAACTCGAATACCAGCGTTATAGAATCTGTGCAGGTTCTTGTATTCTTTTGTTGCCCACTGCGGAATCAACGACCGACTTCGTCTTCTAACCCTCTTGAATCTGGGGTCTCCAACGATATATTCTAGCATGAAATCAGTTTCAGCTGTGGACATTCTGTAAATCTTGACTGCCAAAGGATTTCCGTCTGCATCTTCACCACGGTATACATTGGCTTCTTTTCCTGTGCTAATCACACCGTGAAGTGCATGGATAGCTCCTCGATTGAGGAGTTTGTATAGAGTCTTCAGAGTGGGTGGGTCGATGACTCCCTCGACCACCTTAAACTCATCCACATCTTTTCGTCGTTTCATCTTACGGCGATCAAGCTTAGACAAGATTTGCTCATGTTCTTTGTCAGCTCGTTTCAAGAGTGGATTCCGTCCTAGATTCTTCTAGTTTATAATCATCTGAAAGTAGATATGTACTCAGAAAAGCCTTGACTTAGTTTCAAAAAACCTTCAGAATGCCTTTCTTTTCTAGCCAGTCTATCTCATTACCTCTGTATCGATAGACAACATCACACTTTTCATCGCTCTGAAAGTCCCAAGGTGTGATTAGAACTGTGTCCCCAATACGCATCCAGACTCTCTTCTTCATTCTACCAGGAATTCTACCAATTCTGATGTTCTGGTCCTCACATCTGACTCGGACTCTATCAAAGCCTAGCATCTGGATAATGATTCCAAACATTTCTCCATCATCACGTCTAGGCGTTCTGACTCTTAGTGGTTCATCAGAAGCGTCTTGTTGTGGGCCTTTGTTGCCACGTCCTTTTCGAGACAAAGTATTCCTCCGGTTGAGTGCTGGACTGTCAAGTCATTCAGCGATTATTGAAGGGTTCCTGTAGAGGGCATTTAAGCGTACCGAAACCTGTCTTTTCCTACTAGGCTTTATTCAGAAGGAAGTAAGTAGAACTCATCTTCAAGCAGAAGACCATGCACTGTAGACCCAGTCTCTATGGATTCATCAAGGAGTGCCTCATCAATTTCTCGAATATTAAAACTCTCAGAGTCCATCAACTGCACAGGCTGCCCATAAACCCGAGTAGTCACCATGAACTCTCGTCTATCGGACTTGGCTGCTAGAAATTCCAGTGTTCGCCATTTCGAGCTTTTGGGATTCATTGTGAACCTTTCTCTCTGAATGAGGTCGAAACAGGTGAGACCACTCTTACCCATTGCCATTACTTGACAAGGTCTTTCAAGCACCTTTACAAAATCTCCTATCATGAACTTGTTAAGGCGAATCAAGATAGTTATACGGTATTTTTCCTTGCCGCCCTTATCTTGACCAATCAATTTGTAGTTGTCTTTCCTTGGAGCTAAATACCGAGATTCTAGATCCTTAGCTATAGAACGACAAAGATGTTCCGAACCGATTTGGAAATCAAGACCAAATTTGTCACTGCTGATTTTAGTTACGAAAGCTTTGTCATCAGCACCATATTCTAATATTGTCATGTTAGTAACTGTACGAACAATATCATCTTCTTCTTCATCGGTAAGCGGACGTCCATCTGCACGAATTTGTAGTATTGCCTCATGGTATCCGCCACTCATCATGGCACACGTGTCACATGTTCCATATGAGAAACGTACCTCCACCTTGTGTTCTTCCTCATGGGGGGATAGATCTTCATGAGACCTACCTAGTGCAGTCAGGATGATATGAAGAACTCTGTCAAGTCGTTTCTCTTCTTCAATTGTGAGTTCAATATCAGATACAAGTGATTTCACTTCGTGATCTAGAAGGATATCAACCTGAAGAGGCCAAAGATCATCAGACTCTGAAACATCCACTGTCATCTTTTTCCACCCGCCTGGTACTTTCACAGAACCACACCTTTTGCAGGCTAGGAGTGTCAATGGCGATGAAACCTCAATCAGAGGATGTTTTTCATCATAGCACTTAGCACAGAGACCTTCCAGTACAGCTGGATTTCCACATTGATAACAGGGTGCTTTCAATTGAACCATTCTGAAAATATCTTGCTTTGCTTAAAATCTGGACTATTGTTACAATCTAATTGATAGGAACAGGTCGTACGGTGAGATGGTGGAGGTTGCACCCCCATTTTCAGTTTCAATCAGAGTTTGACCCATTGTGCGTGTGGGTGTCCTTCAATATATAGCACAGCTTGCTCATGGACTAGTCCAGCGTTGATAGCAGCTTTTACAGTCTTCTCACCAATCATATTTACTATAGTCGCTTTCTCAAGGTGTTTCATACAGGTCTTCAGGTCTACGAGATCTCCACCATAGAATTCTTGACTGATTTTAAACTTGATATTTCCGTGTTTTAGCGTCTTACCTAGAAGTGGTTTATCACACAATGCAACAACATAATGTTCATGGGTTTCGTTGACACGCATGTAGACCTGAGCCATTCTCAACACCACTCCAAGATTAGACGGGTCTGATTGATGTTCGCGCACCGCAAGCAGTACATGCGAGGTAATATGCGCCCCCATCCTTCGTGATATCAGTGTCAGGACGAGTACAGACGGGACATGTGACATACGAATCTATGTAGCGATTTAAGACATCGTTCAGTTGAGTGTCTTCGAATTTTCCATTGAATAATGCATTACTACCCTCTATACTTCCTGCCGTTCCCAATTGGCCCGACACAAATTTCAGAACCTCTTTCCCTGGACGGTTGAGGATGTTTATTATTTCTTGAAAATTCTGCCAAATACTTCTGTTGCCCTGAACCATTATTTGTACATCAGGAACCTTGAATCTCTCTCCTGATCTCTTAAAGGCATCTTCAGGCACTTGTGATCTTGCACGATTCAGAAGACTGTCGTAGTCGTCCATACATCAACTCTCTCCTAAATGCTATTGAAGGTATTGCTCTGACAGACACAGATTGGACTATCATCGTTCTAAATATCCGAGGGTCGAAAATGACCTATTGGTTTCTCAATTATATACCCGTCAGCAACAAGTCCCCATAATTTTGTCTGTACTTTATCAGGGTCTTTCCCTTTCTCCTCAAAGTATGCAACGATATCTTTCAGGGGGACTCCTACATCTGAGCCCTCGAGCTGGACATAACTAACGATATCTTTTGCAAGTCCTTTGACTGAAGTGGGTGATTGAGAAACCATTGAGGTAAGTATTTCCTGTTCGACATCTTGATTGTCTTCATCTGTACTAGGCATCGTGACGCCGCTTCGGGTCAGAATTGCCTTGTAGCGCTCTGTAAGATGAAAACTCATGTAGTTTGGATTAGTTATCTCCCTGACGATTTCTGGCTCTATGAAGATTTCACCTCCATACTCACGAACCCTGCCAACAACCAATGCGAGAATGTTTTCCTTTACCCCCTCCAATAGGGCCATGTCCATCTCACTCCACGCTTTGACTCTAATTGTTTCAGTTCCATCGTCTAAAGTAATACTCTCAAATTTCTTTTTTTTAGATTCATCACTGCTGTAGAACTTGTTGACCACAAATCCAACCAATACAACTCGTCTGAGCTCGACACCAAAAGGCGATTTCACATGTTTTCCAGTTGCTGTTTCAAGTGTGCCATTGACAATATCAGATATGGATGCTCTGACAGCCGTAATTCTCTCTTGCATTCAACCGACCCTGTTTGTGACTTGTGGACGTTGATATATATCCTAACCTATTTCTATATCATCCAAAAAAGTCGGAGAGTGAGCTTTGACGAGTTGCGCCAAGTGATTCTTCGAGTCGCTCTAAAGATCTATGTACTCTAGACTCAGCAAAATCATGTTCATTGCAGAGGATTCTAACAATATCATCTGGTTTTGGTTCATTCCATTTGGGATGCTCTAATTCAACCTTTGGAGGATTGAGGAAAATATCACGTATCTCCTCATAGGGAATCTCATTGATTATACCGTACTTTTGTCGGTCCTTGGGTTTTTTTGAAACCTTGAAGGTTGATAGAATCCCTTCGATATTCTCATGTTTTTTAATGAGTTTTAACGCAGATTTCGGACCAATGTCGGGAACTTTATCATTGTAATCTGTTCCAACAAGAATTGCAACATCAATTAGTTGTTCTCGAGTGATTTCTAAAATACGGAGATTATCATCTAAATCAATAAGCTGTGGTTCTATTGTTTTATATGCCTGTGAACGTGCGATTCTTCGCCTCCCGGATATTGATAGATTTCGAATCATCCGTGGACAGTTATAGAGTAGTGAATCATTGTCTTGACTGGCACTTGCCCACACTAGGTTTTCACGCGCCATCTGTGCTGCAACAGCCTCCCCCTCAGAAGGTGCCTGGATAACCGGGATTCCTAGAGCTGTGAGAAGTCCTTTGCTTTCATCGATCATTGGACTAGTTAGTCTTGAACTTGCTTGAGCTGCTTTTCGGGCATCCTCAATCCGTCCTTCTGCCTTGGCTGTTTTCCATTCTTCATATGCAGTATCACGAATCTCTCTCCGTTTCTGCTGCTCCTTGGCTTTCAGCTTGGGAGCTTCACCGTCAAATACGTAGACTGGTTTTATTCCATTTTCAAGTAAATTCAAGTTGCGATAGAAGAGTCCGCTGAGGTGACTAGTGACTCTTCCTTCCCTATCCTTGAGAGGGGTTCCATCTGGTTGTCTAATAGATGCAAGAAAAGCGTAGATTGTGTTGAATGCATCAACAGCTATTCTCCTATCTGAGAGATCGCTGAGGGAGAGAGACGTTGCATTAACAATGTCTCCAAGCTTTGTACCCATAGAATCTGCTCCTTTGACAGTATAATAATGGGTTTAAAACCGGCATATATCCTTCTGTTGAAACACCACTTCGACAGATTTATAATAACTCATCAGCACGCCCCCAAAACTGGTACCATTGGTGCCAGTAAACCTTCTGGTGATAACTTGACAACTATGAGAGCTATTAGGTGTACTTCATGTCACGCTTCTGTTTCTCCGCAAGAGAGTGCTGTGAAGTTTCAGTGTCCGTCTTGTGGTGAGTTCACAATCTGGCGTTGTGAGTCGTGCAGACGATTCTCAAATAGATACACCTGCCCCAATTGTGGGTTTGAAGGGCCATAGGCGAGTTTTGGAGAGATAAAGAATGGCAAGAGTAGTTATGACCCTTAGGATTATGCCAGATGACGTGGATGTTAATCTCGATGACTTACTTGAACGAATAAAGACTGTGATTCCAGAAGGAACAGATCTTGGAGCCACAGAAACACAGCCAGTCGCATTTGGCCTTCAGGCTCTTCGAATGAATCTCTCAAGAGATGAGTCAATGGGTGGCACAGATGACATCGAAGCAGCAATCAGTACTGTAGAGGGTGTATCACAAGTCGAAGTTGAAAGAGTTTCCAGAATGTAGTCGGCGCGAATCTCTAAGACGCATTAGATTGAGCTTAGACGCCTTATGAGAGTCATAAACCAGTTCGATATTGGGTTATATTGGTCGCCAAAGAAACATTGAATAGCGGAAACAAGACGGATTTCAATGATTTTACGAGATCCATCCGGTTTCTCATACTATAAAATGGTATAGGAGGATATTCTCAAGCAATGGTCGAAATTATTCTTAAAGTCGCAGAGGCCGAGCACAGAGACATTGGTAGGTTTATAGTCCGTATAGACGCAGTGTCCATGGAGAAACTTGGAGTTAGGACTGGAGATATTATTCAGATTAAAGGTAAACGAGTGACTGCAGCAATTGCATGGCCAGCGTATCAGGGCGATAAAGGAAGAGAAATTATCAGGATGGATGGTCGAATTCGCAGAAATGCAGGTGTAAGCCTTAGTGAGAAAGTGACTGTTGCTAGGGCGGAGGAAGAACCTGCGAAGAATGTCACCTTAGCTCCTACCTCGGTTCCAATCCGTCCGGAACCTAGATTTGAAGAGTTTGTAAAAAGAAAGCTACTGAACTGCCCAGTAACGACTCAGGATACTGTGTTCATTCCTATTCTGGGCAGGGCAATTCCATTCAAAGTAACATCAATCAAACCAGCTGGAACTGTTGTAGTCCAGCATTCAACAATTCTCGCAATAACTGAGAAACCAACTGGAGATGTTGTTGGTACAGCACAAGTTACCTATGAAGAAATAGGAGGACTCTCTGATGCCATCCAGCGAATTCGGGAGATGGTAGAGCTTCCAATGAAGCATCCTGAAATTTTCAAGAGGTTGGGTATCGATCCACCTCGAGGATTAATTCTTCATGGACCACCTGGTACAGGAAAAACACTCCTAGCTAAGGCAGTCGCTGGAGAATCTGAGGCTAACTTCGTACACATTAACGGTCCGGAGATCATGTCAAAATTCTATGGTGAATCGGAACAGAAACTCAGGAAGATTTTCGAAGAGGCAGAAGAGAACGCTCCAAGTATCATATTTATTGATGAGCTAGACGCAATCGCGCCTAAGAGAGAAGATGTACAGGGCGAAGTAGAGAGGAGAGTAGTTGCACAACTATTGGCTACAATGGACGGATTGAAGGTCCGAGGGCAAGTTGTTGTGATTGGAGCCACTAATCGTGTAAATGCGCTTGATCCTGCGCTTAGACGACCGGGCAGATTTGACAGGGAGCTAGAGATTGGCGTTCCTGATGAAACAGGGAGATTGGAGGTTCTCCATATCCACTCTAGAGGCATGCCTTTGACTTCAGAGGGTGAGGGAACCGTAGACCTTCAACACCTTGCTAAGATTACTCATGGATTTGTGGGTGCGGACCTCAATGCACTATGTAGAGAAGCAGCAATGAAAGCGCTCAGGAGATATCTACCTCAAATCAACCTTGCTGAGGAGGAGATACCGCAAGATGTGCTCGATAAACTTGAGGTCCATAATGGAGACTTTTTAGAGGCGCTAAAAGAAATCCAGCCATCAGCAGTGCGAGAGGTCTTTATTGAAGTCCCAGATGTGAAATGGAGCGATATCGGAGGACTTGATGAAGCCAAACAAGAACTCAAAGAGGTTGTTGAGTGGCCTCTAAAGAAGCCAGAATCATTTCGTAGATTAGGAATCACACCGCCAAAAGGTGTCCTCGTGTTTGGACCTCCAGGTTGTGGAAAAACGCTTCTCGCAAGAGCTGTTGCAACTGAGAGTGAAGCGAACTTCATTAGCGTCAAAGGTCCAGAGCTCATATCGAAATGGGTAGGAGAAAGTGAGAAAGCTATTCGCGAAGTGTTTAGAAAAGCTCGAACAGCAGCTCCTGCAATAATATTCTTCGATGAGATTGATGCACTAGCCCCAACTCGAGGTGCTGGCGATGGTCCTGGAGCTGTTCATAACCAGAGAGTAATCAGCCAACTTCTAACAGAGATGGATGGTTTAGAGTCAATGAAAGACATCGTAGTAATTGCTGCAACAAACAGACCTGAACTAATTGATAAAGCACTCCTAAGAACAGGGAGATTTGATAGATTCGTCTATGTTGATGCTCCTGATGCTGAAAGTAGGAAGGCAATATTTGAGATATATACAGCAGATATGCCACTTGATGATGGTGTGAAGGCAAAAATGGGCAAGCTCGTCGAACTCACAGAGAACTATGTGGGTGGAGATATTGAAGCAATCTGTAGAGAGGCGGGAATGAGAGCCTTGCGTGAGGATATGGACACTGAGAAAGTGGACTGGAAACATTTCGAGGCTGCTATCGAGTCTGTACATTCATCAGTGACCAAAGAGATGTTGGAACGATATCGACAGATGGACCAGACATTACGCAGAACGGTTGAAGTGGATCCTTCAACGCATGCCATGTATGGATAGAGATGTTAAGGTGGAAACAAAATGGCACCATGGAATGCAATGCCTATGACAAATTTGGTTGTATCGATTGTCAAGAAGCGGCGAGGAGTCATTCTTGATGACGAACTTGTAAGAGCACTGAAGAAGGAACTTGGGACCGAACCTAGCGAGGCTGAGTTAAATGCGGCTCTACTTCAACTAGAGATTAATGGCCTAGTTCACGTGAGTCAGATTACAAAAACAAAGCGTCGGATAGAGGTCATCTCTGAGGAACACACATTCCTTGCAGTGGATGAGGACTGATTGGATAGTATAAATAGGTGAATACCCGGATGACTGGGAAAAGAATCTTGGCAGCGGGAAAATTCGATATCCTTCACCTTGGTCACATTGCATATCTCAAGCAAGCGAAAGAGTTGGCTGGGGATGATGGAGAGTTGATTGTTGTTCTAGCGCTTGATAAAACAATAGAGCGGGAGAGAGGTGCTCCACCAGTATTCCCTCAAGAACAACGACGCAAGATAGTAGAATCCTTAGCAATGGTGGATGAAGCTGTCATTGGGCTTGACACCAATGATCACACGATTATTGTGGATCAGATTAAGCCAGATATAATTGCCTTAGGATACGATCAGTATACCGATGTCAGCGCTCTTGAGAGCCATTTCATGGAGAAGGGCCTGGAAACAAAGATTGTGCGACTTGAGAAGCGTGATGCGGACGGTCTCTGTTCATCAACGCAGATTAGAAAGAGAATAATTGATTATTACAGAGAGAACGGAAGACCCTTGTAATATTTTAGATTATCAGTTCTCCCCGTGCTTCAGCTTCACGATTGATTATTGCTCGTCTTTCTCGACGCGCGAACTCCCAATTCCAAATCACGTATGCTACAGCTGTGAGCATTCCGATGAGTAATAAGCCTAAGATGGTCTGCCACCATTGCAATGGGAAGTGTGCGAAGAAATCAGGTAAAGGACCTTCAATAAAGTACGGCCAGTTACAAAGAATACCGAGTATGTAGAGGAAGCCCACAACAGTAATCTGTTTTACATATCCAATTGCATGTTCATCCTTGTCAAAGAGAACCACAATGATTCCAAGCCAATACAGGTACCAAGGCATGACCCAACGGAACACAAAGAGTATCCCAGGAAGTAGGTATAGATAGAAAGGCTTCAGCTCGAGTAATTTCATCCGGATAGACTTCCCCGCGAAATCAGACTTGGCGGGGAGATAAAGAGGGATAGTGTAGAGCATGAAGAACGCATAGATGACAAGTGGAATCAATGCTGGAAGCCAGACATGGTATGATACTGGAACGGTAGAAAAATCGGGCGTAGCATATGCTAAGCCTGGAAACAGGGGATTGATTATGTACGCACTGTAGGTTGATGTATTGAGGAAATGAGATAGTAGTGAGTCAAAACTGGCTCCAAAGAGCAATGGAATCACAGACATCGTCATTGACAAGAGGAACCAGACAGATGAGAGGGGGTTTCCTAGGAAAAATATTGGAAACGCTACTGCAGGGTAGATCTTTGTTTGTACCCCAAGACCTAGAGTGAACATGGCTTTTCCATGCTGTTTTTCTTTCCAAAGCACAAACGACATTAGAAGTAGGCAATCTACGATGGATTCGAGCTTCCCGGCTCCAGCTGCCATACTAAGGCCATAGATGAAATAGCCTCCAAAAAACATTCTTGCCCAAAATTTGGTCTTTATCTTATCGCGAAGCAGAATCGCTAACAGAACCAGGTTTAGATTGAATACAAGTACAAGAATGAAATTCAACCATAATTGTTGTAATTCTCCAGCTCCTGGAAATAACCACGTGGCTATCGCAAAGAAGAACAACCCGAAGACAGGATATTCATAGCTCACATCAGCAAGGTAACTAGGCAGTATATGTTCTCCATCATCAAAATTCCATTCTGGATGTAATTCATCAATTAGTTCAACCAGGGTTGTGTCATTCAATTGATAGACACCAAAACCATAGATCCAGAATGCTTCACCGTACATCTCATTTCGGTTTCTGTCTCGCTGGATGACAAGAGCATCTGCAATTGGAATGGCAATTAATGAAATCACCAGACTAAGCACTAGATACTTGCGGTATTCATAGATGCTTAGACTAATTGCAGAAAGCAATACCCGGTCCACCGTGTCATGTGGCGGAAACGCAGTAAATAACCTTTGCTGGATGATGCATGGCAATGGTAATATAGTCAATACGAGTGGTCGACATCCAACTCACCAATATCTCTTAGAAAGAGGAGGAACTGACCCTGGAAGAGTTCATGAAAAACAGCAGATCGTATGCGATTGCAGCCTGGATTCTGATTCCAATTGCAACATTAGTCTTTGAATGGGTTTGGACCGTGTTATTTGGTTCAAGCCAGTACATACTGAAGAATCTTCTCTTATTCATCCTCTTACTGGTAATAATCAATATCTCATTCAAGATAGTTGTCCCGCGATACAAGAGGGTAAGAATGCTGGGTGTTGGGCTGGTTTGGCTCATTCTTTTTGTCATCTTCGATGTTGCATATCACAACTATCTACTATCCATTCAGATAAATGCGCTCTTAATGGACTACAACTTGTTCACAGGTGGACTCAGGGGACTCATACTGTTAACAATGTTATTTGGACCGTTCTTCATGGTGAGGACTCACATTGGAGATCCTGATCCCATCAGCATGCCAATTGGTAAAATGGTAACAATTGGTCTTTTGCCTTCGAGTCTGAAGATTGCATACTATAGAAGAAAGGGAGCTGAGATAGGTGAAGGTGTATCAATTGGACCTCTGTCAATACTTGATTGCAAGAAGATAGTGATTGGTGACTTTGCAGAGATTGGAATGGCCTGCATGATCAAAGCCAATGAGTTTGTCATGGGTCGATATTCTAGTCTTGGAATGCTTGTGATAATTGACACCCACAAGGTGGTCATTGGCGAGGAAGTTACGATTCAAGAGCAGGTGTTCATTGGAGGACTGAAGACAGACAAATCTGAGATTGAGATTGGTGACCTGTCGATGATTTTCACTCGGAGTTTCATTAATCCAACTCATCCTATTAAGATTGGAAAAAGGGTTGGGATAGGAGGCTCAAACTTTCTATTCACGCATGGAACATGGCAACCCATACTGGAGGGTTTTCCTGTGGCGTTTGGTCCAATCACAATCGAGGATGGGGTATGGTTTCCATGGCGTGTCTTTGTGCTCCCCAATGTCCACATAGGAAAGGAGGCTACAATAGGAGCGGGGTCTGTGATTAACCGTGACATTCCAGCCCGGAGTCTTGCAGCTGGAATTCCAGCAAAAGTCCTCCGAACGGATAAAGAGTACATCAAGAGATACTCTGATGCTGAGAAGCGAGAAATTCTCAAAACCATGCTGAGCGAATTTGTTGGATATCTTCGAATTGTGGATTGGAAGGTAGATGATCCTGAGCTTCAAGAGGACTATGCCAGTGCTACGTTTCGTACACCTAGAGGTCCTTCGTCAAGGGAGGACAACCAAGTCATATTCCTATTCGAGAACAAGGAGAGCGTTTGGAAAGAGGTCAATGAAAGAGCCTTTGTGATAACCCTCTTCGCTCTGGAAAAACAAAAAGCATCGGAGTTAGAGCAGGTTGGTTCTTGTTGGTTTGATTTGGAGAATAGTACTTGGGGTGGAAACCGAACGAAAGTCAGTTTGGTTGTATTCAGGTGGCTTTCTCGATATGGACATTGGATGAAGTATAGCTCCTAATATGGTGACACACCTTGAAGATTTCAAAGAGCGATTTCTATAGGAATGAGATGGATATCAAATACGACCCACCTGCAGCAATGCAGTTTGGCGTCAATCTGAAAATGAATGAGTACATTCCCTATCAGATTCGTAACTCCTTCGTTTCAATGCTCTCTCTGTTAAGACCAAAACCAACCTCAGACTCTAAGAGACGAGAATTTCCAATAGACGACTTAGCTGATAGGTTGGATCCTACTACTGATGAGAAGAGGGAGTTCTGGCAGAAGGATTTTGGAGTCATCATGACTCATGATGTGGATACTCGTGTTGGATACGAGTATGGATTGTCCAAATTTGTCGACATGGAAAGAGCAGATGACATGGTATCTACTTTCAACATCGTCGCGGAATCTCCTGAATATGATATTTCAGATGATCTCATCAAATCGCTAGTGAAGGATGGTTTCGATTTTGCAATGCATGGACTTCATCATGATGGAAAGTTCGCATTCCTTACACCTTCTGAACAGAAAGAACGGATTGAAAGATCCGCAGCTCGTGGAAAAGAACTGGGACTTCCTTCACTTGGATATCGTGCACCTCTTCTTCACCGAACAAAACTGATGATTCGTCATCTCACTGAAGCAGGATTTGATTGGGATTCTTCATTCCCAGACACTGATGACTCCACGATAGGATATGCATCAACAGGGAGCCGGACTATCTTTCCATTCTATCCGCTATACCGAGTAGAGAAGGATTGGAAATGGAGTCCGGTTTTAGAGATTCCAGTATCAATGCCTCAAGACTGGACCCTACTCTATTACTACAAACTTTCTGCAGAGAGCATGCTTCGCATGTGGAAAAAGAAGATGGAGTACATCAAATCAAAGGGAGGTCTTGCAGTATTCATCCTCCACCCAGACCCCGAGGATTTTGGAAATCCCAAGTATCATGAATCATTCAGGACACTACTCAGAATCATCAAAGAGGCAGATCCAGAAATCTTGACCTGTAGTGATCTTGCGATGCGTTGGAAGAAGAAATTTCCTCCGCCTAAGTAAGATATGTAGGGCAAGGCCAATTGTCACACTGCAGACAATTAGTACATTTTGTTTCATCGACGGAAATCTTTCCTTCGTCGAGATTCAATGCACTTTGTTCACATTGGGGAACACAGGATCCACATGCCTGACAGAATATAGCTCTTTTTAGAGCACGTTCCATCTGGTCTGTGAGCTTTTCAACAGATTTTTCGTCTGCTCCTCGAATAACTACTGATCCTGAACTGAATAATGCGATACTATTCTTACCAGCTGAAGTTCGCAGAGCCCCAAGTTCTTCGGATAATCGGGTATTACCGAAGATAGGGAATATCTTCGATACTCTATTCAGGTCAATCCCCGAAGAGAATGCACCTTCTAGACTGAAACCGGATTTCACGCATGGTGCAATTCCCTTTGTGACAGACAGATTTACACTCTGTCCGGGACTAAATCTGTCTGGTTGGATTTCTAGACCGAGTCTGTTTACAAGTTTCATCTGACCTTGTGGTAGGTTTTTCCATCTCCAGAAACCCATATCGACCCATTCATCAGGAAATCCGTACTTCTCAGCCCACTCCTTCATCTTTGACTCCCATTGCATATGGAGTTCTGGATGAGTTTCTCTTAGACCCTCGAGTTCAGCCAGAGGAGATGAAGGGCATAGATAGCAGCCCATTCTATGGTATCCTCGATTGTATAGGGGGTTAAAGTCTTCTTTCTTCAGGAAGATGTAGAGCCAAACCTCTAAAGCGTTCCAGTTTTGTATTGGGCTGGCAGATGTCTGACCCGGAACCCATGGATTCTCTGTGACTCTAGGTTCTATCGATCGTTGGAATGACTCCAGCTTCCTCTGTCCCATGAAGCTCAGATTCTCTCCACCCATCTCATCAGCAATTGAGGTGGCTGCAGGACCAAGCTTGAGAACCTTGCAGCACCATCTGAAGTCCCGTGCAGGTGGACCAAAAGTATCAATAGACTCCCAGAACCTCTCACCAGCTCTCTGGCCAATTATCTTGACCTTGCGAGATCGTGCGAAATTCTCGATATGGTCGATGGTTTCAGGTAATTCGATTCCTGTATCCATGAAGAAGATAGGTGGACTCTCGCCTAATGTTTTCTCGACAACCAAGTATGCAGCCAAAGAGTCCTTCCCTCCACTGAATGCAACAACCACAGGAAGATTATCGTGTTTTGAGATAGTCCTCTGGATGAATGAAACAGCTTCTGTTTCAATATTCTCTAGATCAGTAAGATTGGTTTGAACTGCATCTTCCCAGGTAGCTTTCTTGTCTTTTTCTGAGGGGCTTGTGGGTTCAGCAACTGCACGAATCTTAACTGCAAAACCCTTCGGTTTATTCGCCATCTCAGCCCCTGTCATCCTAGAAATGCCAGCAGCAACCACTTTTCCGTTGGAATCAACAACCCAGACCTCATCGTCCACTCTGATGTCAGAATCACAGCCCTGAACACCGGGAACCATGAGGTTAGCGCCTTCTTTCAGATATTTCAACACACCATCGTGCAGGGATACCCACTTCTGTCTGCTGACAGCTCCAATTCTTCGTGCGCCCTCAAGAGAGAGAATGAAAGTATAGCCACGTTTGGGAATATCAAATCTAAGACGGCCAATTATGTAACCATCCACAATTATCTCATACATTGCGTCAAGTGAAGACACCTTGTTCATCACGATAACTTTGTCTGATGGGAGAAGGATTTTGCCTACACCTTTACCAAATTGAATGTCAAGTGCATTGATAGCTCTCTCCAAATGTCCCTCCATTGCAGGAAAAGGATCACCTGGTGGAGATAGTTCCACTTTTCTTGGTGTACTTCCACAGACACCACATTCTGTTTCAGCTATCCTTGGGACATTACAAGAATCACACCAGAAAAAACGTATCTTTGTCAGATACGGAGCATGGCCTCTTCGAAATTTCCCACGTCTGCGTTTTCCTCTGGCCAGCTGAGTACATCTCCGGAAGTTCTAATGCAAACAATCAGACAAACTATTTCAAGAAACCGGAATGTCCAACTTCTTCAGCGTGTCATTGGTGGGTCGACCTTCCTTATCCCAACCACGGAGCTTGTAATATTCGCTCAACATCTCATCAAGGTGCACAATACGGTTCCTTGAATTGCCCTCAGGGAGTGGCTTGAAGAACCGAGGTGGGAGTGTATCATCTTTAGAAGTGAATCCTTCGCGAAGATTGAATAGTCGTTCAAGATTGTAGATTCTCGCACCCAATTGTAGTAAATCACGACCAGTGAGTTCAATTCCTGTTCCGGCAGAAATCATCTCTGCATAGACATCAACAGGCCAAGCGAAGTTAGTGAACCGACAAACAACCATACAGTCCATTGCAGCAGACAGATCCTGATAGAGTATCACTAGGTCGGCCTTTCCATCGGGTCTATCTCTGTCAACAAGTACAGGAGAACCAAGCACCTCGGGACCAATCAGATAAGACCGTAAATGGCAACCTCCTCGATTTGAGGTGGCATAACCAAGAGCGTGTCCTTGGGCACCCCGTGGATCATAAGCAGGGAGTTCCAGTCCTTTCACCTGCATTGCTAGCTCTGGGGCTCCATAGCGCTCAGCTAGTCGCTTTGACCCTTCACTCATCTCAGCTCCGAGTCCTCGCATGTGGGCTATGTCTTCTATGAGATCTAGAACACCAGTAGTATCACCAAACTTCAGGGGTGCGTCAAGTTTTCCTTTTTCTACTAGCTCCATTGCAGCACCTATGGTAGATCCTACTGAAATCGTATCTAATCCAAGATGATTACATCTGTCATTGGCGATAGCAATCCACTCAAGGTCGTTTATTCCACACTGGGGACCAAGAGCCCAGAGTGATTCATATTCCGGACCTCCGACTTTCTTTCCATCAATCTGACTAAGACGACCACATCCGATAGGACATCCATGGCAGTTGTATGTACCAGCAGAGAACCGTTCAAGGAGTTTCTCGCCGGAAACACCCTCAGCGTCGTTGAAGGTGCCCTCCTGAAAGTTGTTTGTGGGCAGCATTCCTAGTTCATTAGCCACACTTACGAGAACGGGGGTACCATAGACAGGTAGTGATTTGTCAGTGACGGCATTCTTCTTGATTAACCTACGAGACCATTCTACTGTCTTATTGAGACGTTCAGGATCATGGACCCCAACATCTCTGGTTCCCTTGGCTACAATTGCCTTGAGGTTCTTTGAGCCCATTACAGCTCCAACACCTCCACGTCCAGCTGCTCTATGTTTGTCTGTCATTATTGCGGCCATCAGTCCGAGATTCTCACCCGCTGGACCAATACATGCGGCCTGAGCCTTTGAATCGGTTTCCTCCAATAGTGCATCAGTTGCATCATAAACATCCTTGCCCCAGATCATTGATGCATCTCTGATTTCTACGTCATCATTGTTAATCCAGAGATACACAGGAGAGTCTGACTTTCCATGGAAAACCACAGCAGCGAATCCAGCACGTCTCAGCTGAGCTCCAAAATAACCGCCTGCATGAGAGTCAAATATCGTACCTGTTGTGGGAGACTTTGTGACCACAACGAATCTTCCCCCAGTTGGGATTTTTGTAGCCGTTGATGGACCTACAGCAAACACAAGCAGATTGTCAGGGGAGAGCGCATCCGTCCCTGGCGCGAGGTTATCGTAAAGGAGTTTGACTCCAAGACCCCGGCCTCCGAGATATTGCGTGAAGAGATCAGGAGGAAGAGATTCTCTACGAATACTCTTGTCGCTCAAGTTGACGTGTAGTATTGGGGCATCCGCATAGAGTGAAGATTTTGACAACTTTTGTACCTCCTAATCATTGAAGACATTGTGTTCCTTATCGGGACATGTTAGACACCGCTCTTTGTACCACTTGTAGACCTCTTTCGGCTGTTTTGCCATGTTTGCCATACGGCTTGGACAGGTCCAACAAGGCCTATCAGGTGCCATCCACGAGTCGCTATATTGAGCCCATCGAAAGTCCTCTACTATGGCAACACCTGCACTAGTCCCAAGACGGTCGGCTCCAGCATCTATAACTCGAATCGCGTCTTTGAATGATCGAATACCACCAGCTGCCTTAACCCCCATTTTAGGTCCGACTGTTTCACGCATAAGTCTGACATCATGGGGAGTAGCTCCCATAGGGCCAAAACCAGTGGATGTTTTGACAAAATCAGCTCCTGCATCCTTACAGATCAGACATGCCTTACGTTTCTGATCATCTGTCAAGAATCCGGTTTCTAGAATTACTTTGACATGAGCATCTCCAGAGGCTGCAACAACTGCTTCGATGTCTTTCTGAACAAGTTCATAGTTCTCATCTCTAAGGGCACCTACATTCATCACCATGTCTATCTCATGTGCACCCTTTCTCACAGTTTCTTCTGTTTCACATACTTTTACACTTGAGAGTGAAGCACCTAGTGGAAAACCAACAACTACACACACATGAACATCTGTGTCTTTCAGTAACTCAACCGCATATTCAACATGAGTTGAATTAATACAGATTGCTACAAAATCGTACGTGATAGCCTCATCACAGAGTTGTTTGATCTTCGTTTTGGTAGTTTCAGGTTTGAGAACTGTATGATCTATCATTTTAGCAAGTTTTTCCACTGTAAGATCCATGGAGATGCCTCCGGATAGAGGAATGCAGCTCCCACCACAATAAACCCTTCGAAATCTTCAGTTGATCTGATTAACGAGCACCTAGATACGATTTGATGTCATCCAAGACCTCTTTTTGAAGTCTAATTACATCGTGGACTTCAATTTCTTCAGCATCTTTCACTACGGAATTCAGTTGTACAACAGTTCCGACTGCATCAACCTTTGAGAAATCTACAGGAAACTCCACTTCAGCGCCTTTAACAATGAGTTCTGAGCGGGTTGGATGGAGCGCGATTCTTATACTTCGTACGATGCCAATCCGTCTAGCTCTGTTGTCTAGGACTTCTTTTCCTAATAGTCTCCCCGGCATACTAAGCTCGTAAAGTTCTGCTTCGATACTTGGCATTGTTTCCTTTGATGTTGTAGTCATATCTACTCGGCTCCTTTGCTCTACATCTTTTGGTTGAAGGAGGCTTTTTACAGTGAGTATTATGAGCCAAGCGATGTTTCATCAAACATTGAATACTGTTCAATGGTAGTATCAGCACTGTACGAGAAACGAAGAAGCATCTGCCTTTTCAGATAAATAGTGCGAAGAGCACGATATAGATTGAGCAAAGAACAATCTGTAAGATATTCACTAGTATGGCAGTGAGAAGAAATCTACGCCATGAAACCTCTGATTTATCAAAGCTAACCATAGATAAAACTAGCAAGGGTACAGTACCAAATGGTGTTGCTACACCACCCAGAGCGGATCCGAAACCAACTCCCCAGAACAATGGATCCCGTATACCGATTGGCCAATTCATGACTGTGGCCATATCGACAACAAGAGGGGCAAAGACTGTCGCTATAGGTGGACCACCAATAACGAAGGTTCCAGCCCATGATCCCCAAAGCAACATCAATGATGCAGGAATCAGTTGCCCACCGCTTGCTGAAAGAATTGCGTTTGAAATAACACCAAGAATTCCGACAAGTTCCAAGGCGCCTGCCAAAATGAAAAGCCCACCAATGAAAAAGATGATGTCCCACTCTATGTCACGAAGACTTGTACCTGGGTCAGAGTGACTGACCGTCATGAAAACCGTCATTCCCCCAAGGGCAACAACATATGGTTGAGGAAAGAAGACAAAAGCTACGATGAGCAGGGCAAAAAGTCCTGCGTATACCCAAAACAGTCGACGATTGGGTACCATCATCCATGGTTCCAAATCCATCACACGTTCAAATGCCTTTGAATCTTCTACAGTCAATTGATGACGAATCATTAGGAAAACAGCAACTAGTGACGCGGTAATAACGACTAATGTTAAAATCCCAAATTGTAGGATGTAATAATGGAATCCGAACCCTGCGTAATCAGCAATGATAATGTTGGGTGTGGTGCCAATCAATGTGAACGCACCACCAGCTCCAACAGCCAACATTTCCCCTAGAAAAAACCCATGTGGTTTAATCTCGAGCACGTGGCATGTTAGAATCACTAGATATCCCATAATCAGTATTACCACGGAATTCAATAGTACTGTCGATAAAGCAGCTGATAGTAAAAAGAAAATTACAAATAATTTCTTAGGATTCCCCCGCGTCAATCGTATGAAATATACTACAAGAAACTGAAAGACACCTGCCCCCCTCATCACCTCTGCAACAACTGTCATCCCAGAAATAACAAGAATAGGCTCTAACCGCACCATAGCCAAAATCTCTTGATCTGAAAACCCATTAGTGAGAAGGGCAATCGACGCCAGCACTGCCCCAAATAAGGCGGCTGATGTATGATGAATCACACGTGCTGCAATTAATAGCACTGTAATAATGAAAATTATTAGAATCAGCAACCAGAGCTCCACTTTAGTTCACACACATCGAATTCTACAGCCTATCAAACATGCTTCGGACTATTCAAATTTGTCTACTGATGTTTGTATTCGTAATGTGCTAATTTTCTGTGCAGTAGTAACGATGAGTAAAAAAAGAGTAGGAGTCTTTTTACAGTGAGCGGTAACACTGTAAGTCAGAAACGATCTATTCTATGGAGCTCTGGTGTTGGCTAAGAACGAAACCTATGTTGATGAACTGATGATACGCAAGGATAGTGTTGAGTATAGAAAGTATCAGGTTAATCTTGCGGAAGTAGCAGCCAGAGAAAGTACGATGATAGTTCTCAGTACCGGACTGGGTAAGACTGTAATTGCAGCCCTTGTTGCAGCAAAACGACTTGCAGAGTTCCCCGACTCTAAGGTTCTTTTCCTTGCTCCCTCCAGGCCTCTAGTAGATCAACAGGCGAGATATCTAAGAAGAGTATTGGATATTGATGAGAGTCTTGTTGTATGCCTCACTGGTAATGATTCTCCAGAGCAGAGGCGAGATTTTTGGACTGAGTCTCAAGTTGTAGTTATGACACCTCAAGCTCTTCAGAATGACCTCGTTCAAAGAAGCTATGGACTGCAAGATGTGTCATTGGTAGTATTTGACGAAGCCCATCGGGGTGTTGGCAACTATGCCTACACATTCATTGCAGAACTCTATGAGAAACAAGGGAAGAATATCAGATCACTGGGTCTCACAGCATCACCAGGTCATCAGGCAGAACATATCAGGAAAGTCTGCGAGAATCTGCGTTTGTCACATGTTGAGGTGAGGGATGAGAAGAGCAAAGATGTACGTGAATATATGGTCGCGGTGGATTCTGAGTTACGATTCATCAACCTGCCTTCGGAGATCGAGGTTCTGAGAGATATCCTCTATTCAATCATCGAGATATATAGAGGACCAGTGATTAACAATGGGTTCAGTCTGCCTGTTGCTAGACGGATGACGAGAAAGGAGATATTGAGGACACAGAGTGCTGTTCGAAAAGAAATTGGGTCGTATACCAAACCCCCTGGATCGCTATATCTTGTAATCCGAAATCTCACAGCTTTACTCAGAATTGTGCATCTTCTGGAGTTTATTGGCACTCAAGGTCTCATGCCAACTCATAGATACATTCAGGGAGTCTATGAAGAGATTCGTAATAAGAAGAGCTCAAAGGGTGTCAAAGACCTCTTGTCTAGACCTGAGTTCTCAAAGTTCGAGAACCTTCTAGAAGCACTCATAGCAAAGGGTCACCGTCATCCAAAAGCAGACGCCATTTTAGAGATAGTCAGTGAACAACTGTCGGTCAACCTTGATTCGCGAATACTCATTTTCACGCGTTTTCGTGATACAGCTGTTGAGGTCAGTGAAACCCTAGAACAGCTCGATGAAGTAAGAGTGAGTCGCTTTGTCGGTCAGAGTTCGCGTGGCTCTGACAAGGGATTCAGTCAGAGAAAGCAGGTAGAGATTCTTGATGGTTTTCGGAATAACGAGTTTAATGTTTTAGTAGCCACACAAGTCGGGGAGGAAGGTTTAGACATCCCAGAATGCAACTTGGTGGTCTTCTATGACTGCGTCCCATCTGTTGTGCCATATATTCAACGACGAGGAAGAACTGGTCGTCGATCCCCAGGACGAGTAGTCATCTTCGTTGCTAAAGGAACTCATGATGAGTTCTACCATTGGAGTGTGATAAGTAAATTGAAGAAAATGCCCTCAGCCCTCAAAGAAGCAGAGAGTGAAGAGGATGAAGAGCAGACAAGTCTGGATGAGTTCGTTACAGAGGAGGATTTAGAGAAACCACCTGAACGAATGGTGAGTAAGGCACCTAAGATAGAGGACGACCAGATTCAGCTAATTGTTGATTCCAGAGAGCTACCAACGGCAGTTGCTAGGGAACTCACTAGACTTGATGTTAAGATATCTGGGGAAAGTCTAGAAATTGGTGATTATGTCGCTTCGGAGGAGGTCGCCATTGAACGAAAGGAAAGCAATGACTTCATCCAATCATTAATCGATGGTCGTCTGTTCTCCCAACTGAGCGCACTTCGTTCTGCATATCGACGTCCAGTCCTAATTATTGAGGGAGAGCGACTGATTGGTCTGAGAGCAGTGAATCCAGCATCAATCTTTGGAGCCTTGGCATCAATTGCAATACGAATACAGGTTCCAATAATCTGGACGGAGAACTCTGAGGAAACCGCCAATGTATTGTATAGAATTGCGCGTATGGAGCAAGTTGAATCAAGTAAGCCGCTCCGAACTCGTTCAGGAGATGCAAAGGGATCTGATGCGGAGGCATTAGAATATATTCTGTCAGGATTCCCTGGCGTGGATACAGTGACCTCTAGAGCAATTCTTTCAGAGTTTGGAACTCTAGAAGACATCTTTTCAGCAGAATTCAAAGACCTGCAAAGAGTGAAGGGTGTAGGTCCAAAGATAGCAGGACGCATAAGACGTCTACTCACAACAAAGTATCCGGGAGCAAAGAGTGTCAGTAATTAGTAGACGTTAGGATTGCTCCTCTTGAATGCCTCACGCAGTATATCTGTGATTCTTCGGCTCAGTTCCCAGTAATTGATGTAATCCGTTTCATCTAGTCGGACTACGCTGAGTATCCTACGAAACATCACATACAATTTGGGATCGATTTCAGGGACTTGTCTGAGGGTTTCTTTTGCCAGCTCCAGTCCTCTGAGATAGATTTTATCGCGTTTAGTGAAATCTTCAGCAACAGCCATCATCTCTTGTTCATTTTTCAGCTGAAGACCCAAATCTCTCATTGTGCTCACGATATCGAGCGTCCTGTCTAAATCGTATTCTTCACGTTCAGAAAGACCATCCATGTCTCCAGTTGCAATGAATACATTCTCAGCTGTGGCTCTCCAGAGCTTTTGCATTATGTGAGAGTCCCCATTACCAGTTGGCTCATAACCGTCTTGCTCAACTAGTCCACATTTTTCGAGTTCTTTGATATGATATCGGACTGTCTGCGGTTTGATCTCTTTCTCAGGATCCTGTTTTGAGAGAAACTCAACAAGTTCTGAGGTGGACATTCTTCGAGCTCTCAATGCATGGAGAATTTGCCTCCTGCTTTCGTCACTGAGAACCTTATAGGCACCGATTGCATCTTCGCCTGTTAAGACCCGTATAGTGTCTATTGGCTTCGCCCCCTGCATAGAATATCACTTATCCTTCACACTTTAAGCTTTGAGAAATGAACAATGCTTTGTATTACGCGACAACTAATAGCCCAGGGGGCTACTAGTGTCGGAGTTTCATTAGGCAATTTGAATGCCCTTGCAAAATTTTATGCAGGCACGTAGATCCATTGCCTCATGTCTTGTAGGCATGGTACGCGCTTAATCAATTTCTTCTTCAAAAGTTTTCGAAGAGCATATCGGACTGTCCTTGGTGCAAAAGACACCTTGTCTAGGAGCTGCTTTGGTGTAACGCCACCTTGGCCACTGCTCCTGAGAATATCTAGGACAATCATCTGGCTCTTAGTGAGCTTCATATTCTTGAGCTCTTCTTGGAGTTGTTTATCGCTCATCATTGTTTGAATACCTTCCCTTTGGAAATTATCTTTTTGTTGAGAATTTCTAATAGAAATTGCCTCAATCAACTAATTATTTGAACTACACAACTGCTTATTAATTTATCGCAGTCTGGAGTCTTTATGTCGCGGTGAAGGACCGCGAAGTATTAACATCGTTAAGATGCGTAAAAAACGCATTTCCATTTTTGTGCTTAGAAACGCTGTTAAATGGTACATCCCTCAGAGTGCGGGAAAGTCTTTAACTCTGAAGAACATGGACAACATGACTCGCAATGAAGAAGGCCGTAATACTTGCAGCAGGTGACTCAACAAGGATGCTGCCGCTCTCTGCAAATCAACCGAAACATCTTCTTCCAACTGCAGGTAAACCTTTGATTTTCCACACAATGGAGGCATTAGAGAAAGCAGGAATCAAGGAAACTCTAGTTGTATACGGATATCATGCAAATCTACTCCGGGAGGTGGTAGAATCAAGGTCGTGGAAAATGGGAATCTCCTTCGTCAATCAGAAAGAACGGAAAGGAACAGGTCATGCTGCGGGATATGCGAAGAAGTTCGTTGGCAAGGGTGATGCTATTCTGATCTTCGGTGATGTGATGGTAGGACCGGGTTCATTTGAGGGTCTTATCGAGTATCATGATAAGGGAGGATATGACTTTACCCTATCTACAATACCTATCGAGGACCCAAGCGAATATGGAGTAGCAGTAGTGAAGAAGGGAAAAGCAACTTTACTCATTGAAAAACCACAGCCGGAGGAATTGGTGAGTAACCTCGTTAACGCAGGGGTCTTTGCCATCACCAAAGAACTCTGGGAGGCTATAGATAATACGGAAACCTCCCCTAGAGGGGAGATTGAGCTTACCGAGTCTATCTCAATGCTAATCGAAAAGGGGAATGTTGGTGCTTATTCACTTCCTTCATGGTGGATTGATGTCGGAAAACCATGGGACCTTCTGGAAGCAAACAAACTGATTCTTGACTCGGAACAAAAACGAATAGATGGCACCGTCGAAGAAGGAGCTGTGGTAAAAGGAAACATCATCGTTGAGCAGGGGGCCACTATAAAGAGTGGAGCGTATATTGAGGGACCCGTGTTCGTTGGAGAGAATTCGATAGTGGGGCCTAATTGCTATATTCGGGCATACTCCTCTCTCGGAAAAAAGGTCAAGATAGGGAATGCTGTTGAGATCAAGAACAGCATTATAATGGATGGCACTAATGTGGGACATCTATCCTATGTTGGTGATTCGATAATCGGGCAGAGGTCAAACTTTGGAGCGGGAACCATAACTGCTAATCTTCGGCATGATGATAGATCTATCTTTGTCACTGTAAAAGGTGAACGATTCAACTCAAAGAGAAGGAAGCTCGGCGCGATTATTGGGGATGATGTAAAGACGGGAATTGGAACCTTAATCAGTCCAGGTATTGTGATGCATCAAGGTGCACGTACGGGAATAGGAGTGATAGTCAACAGAGATATTGAGCCTAACAAGCTTGTCATTTCCAGTCAAAAGCAAGTCACAATGGATGCGGATCACAAGTAGTAGGGGATTAGAGTGTCACCCACGACATTGAAAGAGTTCAATGCAGTGATTAAAGACTCTAGTCGTGTTGAAATTCTCTTTGGATATTGCTATCCATCAACATACAGAGCTGGGATGACGGGTCTAGCTCTCCACATTCTGTATGCAACACTGAACTCCCGAAACGACACTTCTTGCGAGAGGTATTTCCGCTATGATACCCCCTCTCCATCTCACTCTGTTGAGAGTAAACGACCTTTGAAGGAAAATCACATTCTTGGATTCTCACTCACCTATGAGGAGGATATAATTCATCTAGTCCAGATGCTCGATTTGGGGGACATTCCAATCCTAGTGAAAGAAAGAAATGATAATGATCCAATTGTAATAGTTGGAGGTCCCGTGGTTACTGCGAACCCAGAACCTTTCGTTGACTTCATTGATGCATTTGTAATCGGTGAAGGCGATTTAATAGTGCATGACATTGTTGATGCTGTCAGGGAAAGTGATTCACGAGGAGGAGTATTAGCGAGGCTATCCGAACTCAATGGGATATACGTTCCAACCATGCCAAAACCAAGCGTGAATCGATGCATCATTGCAGATCTAGACTCGCTTCCATATCCGACGACTCAGATTATTCCTGATGTGCCTGAAGGGTCTCCTTTAGAGCCGGTGTTTGGAAAATCATTCCTTCTTGAAGTTACTAGAGGTTGCGGACACTCGTGCAAGTTCTGTCTCATTGGACACATTTGCCGACCTAGAAGGACACGATCATTGAATCGTCTTAAAGATCTTATAAATCAAGGAAAGGAAGACACGTCCACGGAAAAAATCTCATTGATAGGCTCATCACTGGGAGACCTAGATAGACTGGAAGAACTAGTGTGTTGGACAGTGGATCAGAAGCTGGAGGTTTCAGTTCCATCTCTGCGGGCCGATTCTGTCACCAAACCACTTCTTGACTGTCTAGTAAAAAGTGGACAACGCACCCTAACAATAGCTCCAGAATCAGGTTCTGTTCGCATGAGAAGGTTGATGGGCAAGGGGTTGGATGATACTGATATCGAGGATGCTGTTGAATTAGCGAAGCAAGCAGGATATGGCTCTCTAAAGCTGTACTTCATAATTGGCCTCCCAGAAGAAACTGATGAGGATATCAAAGCATCAGTTGACATGATTTCAAAGCTGGCTAAGACAACTGGGCTCAAGGTAACTGCGAGCGTCAATCCATTCATTCCAAAAGCTCAAACAAGATGGGAGAGAGAACCTCAGCCGCCTATTGAGGAAATTCGAAGACGTTTAAAAATCATAGAGAAAGGTGTGCGGGAAACTTCTCGAGCAACAATCGAAACATTGGATCCAAGAAGAGCTCGTATCCAAGCAGCGCTCTCACTTGGTGACAGGTCTCTAGGTCAAGTTATTCGCAAAGCTTCCGAATACGGGGGACTTGGAGGATGGAGAAGAGCAGAGAGAGAGACAAAAATACCATTCTTTACCATTGCAAATGATGCCGAGAGACTGCAAAGAGATTTACCATGGTCATTTCTGAACAATTGACATTGCTAGTGCGCCGTCTTGGCAAAGCTCTTAAGTCAATTTTTGGAAGTCACTCTTGAGATACGCCCTGACCAAAAACGGTCAAGGTCATTGGTGACAATGTATGTCAGATGATGAAGAATTTCGTGAGGCGTTTCCTGCTCTGAGTAAGGAACTAGAAGAGAGAGCAACAAAGACATACAGAATAGATGGTGTCCGTACAATGTCGGAAGAAGCAAAGCCTAATGGAACTGAGAGAGTATCCTTCGAACCAGATGTCGTGGACTATATTCGTCGATGTGATACAATGTCACAGGCGATGGAAATTGTTGAATTTCTACTGAAACAGAGTGAGATTAGTCCGGCACAGGCAAAGGAAATCAAGAGCCAACTAAAAGCAGAGGGTCTCAGAAGTTTTGGTTCAAAAAAGGAAAAAGACCACTATCTACATCATGGTATTGGAGAAGACTGAGTGACTAATATCCAATCAGCTGACTAGTTTTACAGGCTTATTAGAGCTTGTCAGGTAACTGACTAATACTGAGGGCAGTTCCTTTCTTGCAATTTATCAGGGGTGAGGAGGAATTTGAAGAAGAAATCCAAATTGAGTAGGAAACTATCAAAGATTGTTCGCGAAACTGTTTCTGAAGACTTGGAAGTCTATGATATTCACAAATGGAAACAGGCTTGCAAAGGATTTGGACCGATACACTATCAGACTAGTACAAGAAAACAATGGCTCAAAAAGAATGAATACCGGGTTGAAGGAGCTAGGGAAATGGTGGATTTTGTCGACAAGTGGACGGCTCATTTTCGTTATAATGATGAGTTCGAGAAATATACTGTGGCATCAATAAGACAAGAGGTGATTCTTGTTGTTAGGAAATTCCAGCAGAAGACAAAGAATGAGAAAGGAATTCTGAATAGTGTGAAGCTGAATGGTTTCAAGACACTCATTAGATGGACTGATAATCCGAAAGAACTCGAAAAGTGACCCTATAGGGGCAGAAAAACAGTACCAAAGAAAAATGTGTAACTTACTTGAGTCCACCTAACCGATGAATGAGCTTCTTGAGATAGTGGAGATTTTCCCATTTCTTAACTTCGTTACATGGGTTTGGTTTCTGAAGTGCATATCTAGCCAAGATTCCAAGGAGATCACCTTTGAAACCCACAACTCCATGTATTTTATGTCCGCGTTTTGAAAATGCCTTTACAGTTTCTGTAGAGCATGGAATTCGAATCAGTTGGTCAGACTCCTGACCATGAAACACGATTGTAGGCATCTGAAACTCCAACAGAGTGTCCTTTCCCAGAGATGCCAAGTATCGCTTCCCTAAAGCTAAGTAGACAATGTCAAACCCTTTGTTGGCTATTTTAGTAATGGAGGATTGTATCTTCAATTCTTGGGACCGTTTCCGAACTTTTGCCATCTTCATGTTTGTGAAACTACAGTCATAAGGAGGAATCAGGTCTTGCTCCTGGAGCACTCCAAATCCTGCTGAAACAATGATTAGCTGAACCTCAACTTTAGCAATTGTTCTGAGGAGGTCAACCGCCTTGACAAGTTCGGTATTCTGAGGACCTGTGTATATATCACGTGCAGATACGCAGAACTTCTGCAACCGCTTTTTCCAGTAGTTGATGTCGTGATTTGGGTCTATATCAGAGCAAGTAGGCTGTTCATCAGGATTGTAGAGTTTTTTCTTACCGCAACTTCCTACAACTAAGAACCTCACTACATCTTCCTCTAACTATGGAGAAGCATAACCGTTCTTAAACACCCAGAACTTGGATTAGGTTGGTTTATAGACTCCCTTATTGCGGGCCCAGGAGATTGTTTCTGGGTCACAACGCTTGAGTTCTCGCTCTGGAAAGTCGCTTAGTAGGTTCCAACCAATATCAAGTGTCTGCTCAAATGATCGATCTTCAAACTCATCCTGATTGATGAATTCGGCTTCAAATTTGTCCGCAAATTTGAGATACTTCTGGTCTCGGTCTGTCAATGCTTCTGATCCAACAACCGCTACCAAGTCTCGTAGATCACGACCTTCTGAGTAGGCATAATAGAGCTGTGCTTGTATTTCTTTATGATCGAACCGTGTCATTCCTTCACCAATTCCTTCCTTCATCAATCTGCTCAGAGATGGACCAGGATCAATTGGTGGAAAGATACCTCGTCTATGGAGACCTCTGCCAACGATAATCTGACCCTCAGTGATGTATCCTGTAAGATCAGGAATGGGATGAGTCATATCATCCTGTGGCATTGAGAGAATAGGCATCTGAGTGATTGTGCCGTTCCTCCCATGAATACGACCAGCTCGTTCATAGATAAGACTGAGGTCAGTATAGAGATAGCCGGGATAGCCACGACGACCTGGCACCTCAGACCTTGCCGCGCTAATCTCACGAAGTGCCTCAGCATAATTTGTCATGTCTGTGAGAATGACTAGTACGTGCATATCAGCAGTGTATGCCAGATATTCAGCTGCTGTGAGTGCGGCACGTGGTGTAATAATACGTTCAATGGCTGGGTCATTTGCCAGATTCAAAAAGAGGGTTGTGTGTTCAAGAGCTCCTGTTTCTTCGAATGACTGCATGAAGTATTGTGCCTCAGTAGCTGTAATGCCCATCGCAGCAAAGACAATAGCAAAGTCGCCTTCTTCACCAGGTATCTCAGCCTGTCGGACAATCTGTGCGGCAAGTCTATTATGAGGAAGTCCAGAACCAGAAAAGATTGGGAGTTTCTGCCCACGGACCAGCGTGTTGAGTCCATCAATCGCAGACACACCAGTTTGAATTGGTTGACGCGGATATTGTCTTGCATACGGATTGATTGGAGAACCATAGATATCCCAGTGATCTTCAGCGGTCAGGGGAGGTCCTTTATCCAATGGATTTCCAGCACCATCGAGAACTCTTCCTAGAATCTCCGACGAAACTGGAAGATGCAGAGTGTCCCCAGTGAATCTGGCTGCTGTGACATCTGTATCTAGACCGCTAGTGCCTTCGAAGACCTGAATGACTGCTCTTCCTCTACCGGTTTCAAGGACAGTGCCAGTGAGTAATTCTCCAGATGGTGCTCTGATTTTTACGACTTCATTATACGCTACATCATGGGTGTTCTCGACGACAAGCAGTGGACCGCTGACATCGGTAACTGTTCTGTATACTATAGAAGATTCTTTGGACATCCTAAGAGACCGCCTTGTCTTTGTGTCAATGCGTCGCTGGAGTAATCGTGGCTGAGTTTTAAGAGTTACGAAGGGTCATTTACAGCAAAGTAGCTATGTGAAAGAGTGCTAGGACTGGCGCAAACATCAATGCTCGTACCATCAAGGACTTGCCTCGGGATGTGAGATCATTCGCAGAGGGAGTGAAATAGAGAATGGCTCCAGCAAGTAGACAAATACAAGCAATGGCATCTCCCAACCAGACCAATATTATGATTAACTCAGCATCAGTCATTCCAACGATACGTAGCCATACAGCGGTAGCACTCTCAATGGTTACTGGTTCAACCCCACTAAACTGACCAAACAAGTTTACGATGTATGGACCAACAAAGTAGAGGACGATACCAAAACCAACGAGTCCCTTGGAGAAACCGTCACTGAGACCTGTAGCAAAAATCATCAGTCCAATCAATACAAAAATCAAATATCCACGGATGGCGAGCGCAAAAAAGACGTTGAGAATATCACTCACAATGACAAACCAGTTTTCGGGTATCTGAAGATCAAAAGGTGATTGTAACAGCAATAGTGACAAAGAACCAGCCATCTGTTTCACAGGAGGGAGTCGGTATGGGTGAATTTAATGACCACTCAAACAAGCTCTTGGCGTAATATTTTGAAGTCTTCTCTCATCTTATCTTTAACCTTCGGAAACCTGAGCGCAGCTGCAGGATGGTATGTCAAGAAGAATGTCTTGGAATCTTTCTCGTAAAATCGACCATGTGCCTCTGAAACTTTCCAATGACCAATAAGAGATGATATTGCCACACCTCCCAGCAGGACAATGACCTGAGGTTGAATCAACTTAATCTGTTGGTCTAGATAGGGTCTGCAGACATTGATTTCAAACTGAGTTGGTGTTCTGTTTTTTGGGGGCCGCGATTTTAGAATAGAAGTAATGAATACATCATCACGTTCGAGTCCAATCTCTTCTAACAGGGATATTAGTAGTTCACCCGACCTTCCTACAAAAGGTCGTCCAGTTTCATCCTCTATGGCACCAGGTGCCTCTCCTACCAACATTACTGATGCATCACATGGACCCTCACCGGGCACTGCATTAGTACGAGTTTCATAGAGAGGACAGAGTGTACAGTTTCTGATTGTTTCGTGTATCTTGTCAAGCTGTTTGCATTTGGTCATGTCTAGTAGCTAGACTGCATACTTGCCGATAAAGACCACGTATTCATGCGATTCAGTTCACTGTGGAGATTCTTGATACAGGAGACCAGATTCTGATAGCTCTTGAAGAAGGTTCTGAAACTCTCCTTCCATCTTTTTCTCTATGGCATCCATTGTTTCATCGTATGAATCCCAGGGTGAGATTTTCATCCTTGCTATGTTATCAAGCACACTGAGTTCCAAAATTCTACGTACCTGAACACCCAGCTGAACAGCCTCAGTCATCCTGTGTGAAAAGTCTATGATGAGTTTGAGCATCCTGTAGGTCTTCCCAATCGGAGAGTATGTGTCTATCTCATGGAGTGCACTCTGTGTAAGGAAGTCTTCCTTAATCATTCGTGCAGCTTCCAGAATTGCACGTTCAGACTCTGGAAGAGCATCTGGGCCTACAAGTTGTACAATCTCTCTTAGCTCTTGGTCCTTCTGTAGAAGTGCTAGTGCTTCCTTGACGAGCTCTGGCCAGTCATCACCCATATTCTTTCTCTGCCACTTCTCTAGAGTATTGAAGTAGAGGGAATAACTGGTCAAGGTATTGATAGCTGGGAAGAACCGTCGCGCTGCTAGATCCTTATCAAGAGCCCAGAACACTTTCACAATTCTCAATGTTGCTTGTGTCACAGGCTCTGAGAAATCACCACCTGGAGGTGAAACAGCTCCGCAGAGTGTGATTGATCCAAGTTTGTCATCGCCTGAACCAAGTGTCTTGACCCTTCCACCTCTTTCATAGAATTGAGCAAGACGAGAACCAAGGTAAGCTGGATAACCTTCCTCAGAAGGTAATTGTCCAAGTCTGCCAGATATCTCTCGTAGAGCCTCAGCCCATCGGGAGGTTGAATCGGCCATGAGAGCAACGTCATATCCCTGATCTCTAAAGTATTCAGCAATTGTTACTGCAACGTAGATTGATGCCTCACGAGCTGCAACAGGCATGTTGGAGGTATTTGCAATCAAAACAGTCCGTTCCATCAATGGTCGACCAGTCTTTGGGTCTTTCAAATGGGGCCATTCTTCAAGAGCCTCTGTCATCTCGTTGCCTCGTTCCCCACAACCCACGTAAACCACTACTTGTGCATCAGCCCATTTTGCGAATTGATGCAATGTCACTGTCTTTCCAGTTCCAAATCCTCCTGGTATTGCTCCAGTACCTCCTTTTGCTTGGGGCATGAATGTGTCAATGACTCGTTGTCCTGTTACAAGTGGTGTATCCATCCCAACACGATCTTTGAACGGTCTTCCAACTCTGACAGGAGTTCTCTGCATCATCACAACATCATGAATGTCACCATGTTGATCTTTGACTTTGCAGATTGGTTCTATAACTGTATACTCGCCTTTGCTGACGATTTCGGTAATCTCTCCTTCCAGACCTATTGGAATGAGAATTTTGGACGTGATAATACCAGTTTCGGGGACTTCACCAATAATATCACCGGGTTTCACAGTGTCGCCTTTCTTTGCTAAAGGATTGAACTCCCATTTCTTTTCCTTGTTAAGACCATCGACACTTAGACCTCTTGTGATAAAATCACCTGATAGTTCTCTCAAGTCTGGTAAAGGTCTCTGAATCCCATCATAGATTGACCCGAGTAGTCCCGGACCAAGTTCCACTGAGAGAGAGTCTCCAGTGGATTCTACTGGCTCACCTGGAGCCAGACCAGAGGTTTCTTCATAGACTTGTGCAGTGAATTCGGTTTCTCCAACCTCGATTACTTCACCAATCAGTTGTTGGTTACCTACTCGTACAACTTCATACATACGAACTCCAGGTATGCCTGAGCACTGTACTACAGGTCCTGCAATGCTTTCAATTCGCCCCGCTACTTCTGTCAAAGTTCACAACTCCGTATCAATTCGTTTCTAGATGTTTATCTCAATTCCAACGGCTCTGCGTATCAGCTCTTTCAGTACTGTTTCATAAGCCCCAGTAGTTCCATCTCTGTCTGGAATCAGCAGGATAACCGGTACTGGTGATTGGGAGAGCTCGACAATGGCATCTTCTACCTCTGCAGCAAGAGGTTCTGTAATCATCACTAGACCCATTGTTGGATCTCGAAAGTAGTGGTATAACGCCTCGCGGGTTTCCTCTGGTGAACTTGGTACAGAGCACTCACTAACTCCGACCAACCGAAACCCGGTAACTGTATCTCTGTCGCCAATTACTGCTATCTTATTACTAGACATTGAAGATTACCACTGAAGTCAGACTTGGACTCCTGCAAAGCTGTCCACTAAAAAGCATTTGGAATGGGTGAGAGCTATTCAATCTAACCAGTGAATTGCTCAATAATGTCTTGTTCCTCGACTAAAGTCCAACAATACAGGCATTTCAATTGGATTGGAGTCCGTGAAACAACTTCGTATTTACTGTGAATTGGTTCTCGTTCTTTGTTTGTCACGCATCTCTGATTTGGACATTGGAAGATGTCTGTGATAGTTTCAGGAAGCTTAACGCGAGTCTTCTTGATAATCTTGAAGTCCTCAATCAGGTTGATAGTAGCTTCAGGGGCTACAAGAGCAATTCGTGCTACTTCTTCTTCTTCAAGGAAGCGATGTTCGACTTTCACAATATCCTTCTTCTCAATCTTTGAGCTGCTGATGTTCATTGCTAGAGTAACTACATTGCCTTCTTCACCAGTGATTCCTAGTATTTTGAGAACCTCAAGCGCCTTTCCAGCCCTGATGTGATCAATCACTGTTCCATCTAGAATCTTCACGATTCTGATTTTTTCAGCTCCAACTTTTTCTGACATGTCCAATCACTTGCCGATTCGTCTTTGAAGACATCCGGTTTTAGACCTTCCCCCTAGATATCATTCTTGATTCAAAGGCGAAGGTTGATATGGACTGTGTAAGGAGCACTCCTAGAAGACGGTGAAATGGTCTTGGTCTTAGAAGGTCTTGGAAAATCACTCAACTCGGCTCTAAAGAAACTCTTCGGAGCTAGCGTAGTCGACGAAGAACTAGTGAAGGAGATGGTGAAAGATATCCAGCGAGCACTACTAGTTGCTGACGTTGATGTTAATCTGGTTATGGAAATTACAAAAAGAGTGCAGGAACAGGCCTTAGATGAAACTCTTCCTAGAGGCGTTTCGCGGCGTGAGCATGTCATCCGTGTGGTCTGGGATACTCTAGCATTCTTCCTAGGTGAGAAGACGGTTCCTTTGACTATCAATCCTGGAAAGCCAAATCTGGTCATGATGGTGGGTATTCAAGGTTCTGGAAAGACAACCACTATTGGAAAACTGGCGCGATACTATCAAAAAAGAGGGATCAAAACAGGAGTGATTTGTGCAGATAACTTTAGACCTGGAGCCTATAATCAACTAAAACAATTGGCAGAGAAATCCAATGTTCCATTTTGGGGAGATGAAGAGGAAAAGGATGCTATCAAGCTAGCAAAGAAAGGCGTCAAAGAGATGCAGAAGAGGGGTATCGAACTGATTCTCTTGGACACTTCTGGTAGGCATCGTGAAGAAACAGGCCTCATCAAAGAAATGCGTGATATCTCAAAGGGAGTAAAACCAAAAGAGATAGTCTTAGTCATTGATGGTACTCTTGGACAGCAAGCAGGAGTTCAAGCAGCTGCTTTCAAGAAAGCTACTGATATTGGGTCAATCATCATCACCAAGCTTGATGGTAGTGCAAAAGGTGGTGGTGCTCTCTCAGCCGTTGCAGCAACTCAGGCACCTATCAAGTTCATCGGAGTTGGAGAAGGGATGGATGCCATAGAAACCTTCAACCCAACCAAGTTTGCTGGGCGGCTTCTTGGAATGTCCGATATTCGAGGACTGATTGACAAGGTGAGAGAAGCTCAAATTGAGGTAGAAGAGGACGCTGTCAAACGTATCATGAAGGGACAGTTCTCATTGAAAGATATGATGGCTCAGATGAAGCAGCTCAAAAAGATGGGACCAATAGGAAAAGTAATGGAGATGCTGGGACTTCAATACAAACTTCCAGAGGGCATGGCTGAAATCCAAGAAGAGAACATGAAACGATGGGAAGTCATAATGAACTCTATGACTAAGATAGAGCTGGAAGAGCCCAAATTGATTAAATCTTCAAGAATCAAACGAATTGCTGCGGGCTCTGGAACCTCTCAGAAAGATGTCAGAGACCTACTGAAGCAGCATGAACAGATGAAAAGGATGATGAAGCAAGTGGGTAAGCAGCGCCGAGGGCGGAGAGGTGGAATTCCTGGTTTTCCGGGGCTGCAAGGAATGTAACCCCATCGTTGTAGAATGTGATGTTCGTGCGTCAGTTTTTTGTCATGTTCAATGAGATGCCAATAGACAAGAACTCTGTAAAATCGGGACAGAATAGTATCGAAGTTATCACTGCTTCTCGATGTGTTAACATTGGTTTGTTTGTATCAGGAAACCTTCGTCGAGATGTGATTATATCCTTTGCAATTGGACCTGTAGAAGATCTCAAAATAATATCATTTCCAGGACAATCGCTGAGGAGAGTTTCGCCCGATGAACGATCAATCTCTTTCTTTTTGTTAAAAGCAATTGAAAAGTTGGAAAATCTTGAATTTGGGGATTCACTTACCATGGATAATGGAATTACGTTGACTCGGTCATCTCTTGAAAAACTCAAAGAATTATGGGGATCTGATATCATACAGGTACCTTCTTCCAGCCCAGAGCGATTCATACTTGATACAAATCTGGCTGCAGATAGATTGAAAGAAGCACCATGAAGAAAGCTTCATAAAAATAACAATCGTGACTAATTTTGGAAATATACCTAGAGCGTAATCATCTTGCCGACCAATGTAACTCCAGAATTCGATAGGCAACGTATCATATACGAGGAAACAGAAGATCTTGCCCAACGAATAGTGGAGTTGCAGAAGCTCCTCTCACTTGCTCCTAGACACAAGGGTGGAGAGAGGATGGTTGGGGATTATAGAAAGAAGCTGGCAACTCTCAAGGCGCAATTAGAGAAGAGAAAAGAACAGGAGCGAGCCCGGAGAAGTGGCGCCGGCGCAGAGGAAGGTATCGTTCGGAAAGAGGGTGCCGGTCAGATCTGCCTTGTAGGAGTTACAAATAGTGGAAAATCATCCCTGATTAACGCAGTCACCAATGCAGAACTCGATGTTGGAGACTATCCATTTACAACTCCAATTCCAACCCCTGCTATGTTGACACTGCAAGATATCAATATACAGCTTGTAGAACTTCCTGGAATTTTCAAGGGAAGCCACGAAGCCGGAATAGGAAGACAAGCATTGGCAGTTGCACGAAATACAGACTGTATAGCATTGGTGATTGATCTCTCACAAGACATCGATGAACAGATGAATATCATCCTGAATGAGCTTGACAAGGCACGAATTCGTCTCAACAAAGAAAAGTCTGCAATTAGAATTGAACGAGTGGGACTCGGGGGTCAAATGATCTATGGAATCCAGAATTATCAGGGAGATATTGAAGAAGTCCGAGAGTATCTGAAGGCGCGAAGAATCACAAACATCATCGTACGTTTCCAGAAACCAGCAACTTTTGACCAGCTCATAGATGCGATGGATGCAAGTGTAGCCTATGTACGAGCTATGGTTGTTGCGACAAAGGGAGATACTGAAGGGTCTGAGGCGAGATTTAAGGAATTAGAAAAGAAGTACAGTGACCGGTTTGACATCATTCCAACATCTGTTGTTGCAAAAGAGAACCTAGATGGAATGAGCTGGTCTTTCTACGAGCATTTGGACATCTTGAGAGTATACACGAAGATACCTGGCAAAAAGAGAGAAGACAAACCAATCGTACTTCCCGAAGGGTCTGTGGTGGAGGATGCGGCAATGAAAGTGCACAAAGAGCTGTTCGTGGAGAGATTTCGTTCTGCAGTGATAATAAGAGAGAATGACAAAATCAAACGACGGACTGTTGGCCTAAACTATCCACTCCAAGAGGGAGACATATTGCAGCTCGCCCACAGGTAGGGATTGCAGTTGGTGGAGTTTCCAAATCTGGTTGTCATTCTTGTGGGTCCAGAAAATCCAGGTAATGTTGGTTTTGTTGCCAGAACATTAGCTAATTTCGGTGTGCAAGAGCTGAGATTGGTAGGAAAAGATCATCGACAGGACCAGTTTGCTCAGATGTTCTCAGTGCATGCTCATAAGATTCTGGATGAGGCTAGCGTCTTTGACGATCTTGGCTCTGCACTTGCGGACATTGATCTTGCTTGGGCGGCAACCGCGAGGGCTGGAAGAAATCATAGTGTCACAAGGGCTCTGGTTCCACTTGCTGAGTTACCCAATCCGAATTCACTTCAGGCACAAATAGCTCTAGTCTTTGGTAGAGAGAGTACAGGACTGTTCAATGATGAGATGGAACTGTGTGACTTGGCATTCACAATTCCTGCCTCGAAGGAATATCCAAGTCTCAATCTCAGCCATGCTGTGTCGGTTGTGCTCTATCATCTTTTCTCAAAGTATGCCCCTGAGAAACCTCGTCAACCTTCAGAAGCTCGAGCTGCAACATATCAAGAGCGGGAACAGGTGTACAAGTTCTTTGACGAGGTTGTTGACCAATTGAGTCTACAAGAACACCGAGTCCCAATTGCTAAACAGGTCTTCAGAAACCTTCTGGGTAGAGCTTACATGACAGGTAGAGAGGTTGCTACGCTCACAGGTGTGGTGCGCCGAATCAGCGAATTAATAAACGACAGCAAAGAGCATGACCACTAGAGGAGGGATTTACACAATGGCTGATTTCATTACCTTGTGGATTTATTGTAGTGGCTTTGTGTATGTTCTTGTGGTACTCTCTTGGGAATTCATCAGAAGAAAACTGGGACACAAGATGAATCAACGGAAGTACTCCATTCTCATCATTGTTCTAAGTGTATTGCTACCTCCCCTTGTCATGATTCTACCAATTGTAATAATTTCAATAACTGATCCCATTGACTTGGGAATCGTGATAAACCAGATTCTCTCAGATTTCCTGTTTTATGGCGGAGTGCTAACGGCGTACATTCTGATAACGGTAATCGTTGGATGGCAATATTCGAGATTATATCCAGTGAACGACAGCAAGACACTTGAAGACTAGATCCCGTACCCCATTCTTCGTTTGACGTCTGGGTCAATCTTGTCAAAGGAAATCTTGCACGGAGTTGGCATCTTCGGTGCAGCTTTCTTCAGTGCAGCCATTGCCTGTTTGATGTAACGTGGGTTGGTGCGAATTGTAATCAAGGGTTGGCCAGGTCTGACTCTTGCTGCAATGCCTATGACCTTACCCCAAGCCTTTCGCATTCCATCCTGAACACGGTCTGCTCCTGCTCCAGAGATCATCTTGTTCTCTCGAAGGTAGTGGTATGGCTTGACACGTATCCGTAGGTGATAGTTCTGTCTTCCCACTCTTTTGGTCATATGCCTATTCGAAGCAACACGGGCAGCCTCTAAGGCCTGATGCCTGATCTGGCACCTCTCAAGACCAACCAGTGATAACTCTACATCAAATTCCCCACTTGTGTTGCCCATGTCAAAACTCACTATTCGGCTTGCTGGCTGTCTGTGGATGTACTTCTTACGGACGAACGGGGGGCGGTCGCATTCTCTGTAACATTGACCTGGTCTTTTACCCATGGTTATCACCTAATGATTGGTCTATGGTCTACTCTGTAAGCAGAACTAACCGAATCCGTGGAGATTTCAATAAAAGGGTTATGGACTGTCTATGCATTGGTTTCTGCAGGGGTTCTCTTGCTGCATATCAAAGTCAATACCACTCAACATTTCTCCAAGAGTCATTCTTGAATCGCTTGTCTGCAATGAGCTTGCTCTTTCCGACCTTGACCTCCTCCAGAGCAGGACACGACAACAGTGGAGTGATATCAATCTCGGGCAGGAACTTGGACTTTATTTTGAACGACCTGAAATGTTCCAATCCAGCTAGGGGTGTTAAGTCGACAGTTTTGAGCTGATTGTGTTCCATCTCCAGTTTCTCAAGACTGACACAGGCAGACAGTGGTACCAAATCCAAATCGATGATAGGATTCTTTGACAGGTCAAGGTGTTTCAGGTTTGATGAGGAGAAATCGTTCAGGTCAATTCTCTGGAATGCATTGGACCTGAGGTCAACATATTCAGGCTCAAAGGAGTCAGGTACAGTCACCCTATGGAGTTTGTTATATTGAAGTACTATCTTCTTTAGGCTCTTCAACTGAGAGAGGTCAGCTGTCTGTAGATTGCATCCCACAACATAGATTTCCTCTAATTGGTCACAATGTGAGAGTGGAGAGAAATCTATTTCCGAGATTCTCTGTTTGGAGATACGTATCTCTTTCAGGTTCTTACATCCCCTCAGTGGATCCAGATTTATCATCTTCATTGAGTAGGGATCACGTATCTTCCATGATACAAGACGAAGACTATCGAGAGTTGCTATTGCTGGGAGGATGACAGATTTGGGAAACCTGAAATACGCATGGATGTGTTTCAGTGATTTTGAAGCATTCAACCAGGACAGGTCGGTGTCTCTCAAGTTATGGAAAGTAAGTTTCCTTAGATTGGTGAGATTGGCTAGCGTTTTGTAGTCGTGTCTAACACTTCCCTGAATTGTCACCTCTTCTAGACTATCGGATTCTGGGAATATGACATATGGTTCATATCCATCTCTGTCATGTGGTTCTTTGTAGTAGGTCACTTTGACTGATGAAAGACGAACTAGTGGCGTGAGGTCAATGGTACCTATAATTGAATATATAGAAAGGTGCTTGAGGCGACCATTGTGAAGAGGTGACAGGTCCACATCATCAAAACTGCACCAGAGTCCTTCAACAAGATGTTTGCGTGTCCTAGGACGAGCATAGAGACTCAGTCCAAAGTCGCGCACATTTGATGCTTCATGAATCTGAGTTTGAATGGGTGTATGATTAGTCAGACCAAAGTTGTATACACTATCAATTCTATGTCTTTTTGACTCCATTATGGCCCTCTTCAATTTCCAATATTACGATTAATCTTTTCAATTGTCGGTATCTCAAACAATCGGAGTGCAGGCTTGTTTCTAAGGTCTTCTTATCCGGATGACAAAACCAACTGCAGATATCGTTACAACAGAAACTCCTGTAATTACGATTGCTGTGTTCATATCAAACGGTGTTTGTCCATTGCCTGAAATCGGACTTGATAATGGCCACCTGTCTATCGAACCTGCAGGACCATCAATGGTATATGTTTCGGCGTCACCAAGGTCATCCCAGTAGTTACCAGCGGATACACCATCATCAAACTGGTTATTGGTACCACTGTCCATTGCGTTCCACTCGACGTTGTTGATGAAGTTGTTGTAGTATATGTGATTATCATAGGAGATTCCAGTCAGTTGGATTCCTCGTCTGTTGTCCTGAATGGTGTTATTGTGGATTAGACTGTGATTCCCATCTATGGTCATGGCGATATTCTCACAGTTCTTTACAATATTGCTATAGAACTCCATGCCAGTCCCAAGGAAGTGGACACCCATGTTTGACCCTTCAATCATATTGTCATGTATCGTGGGTGTTGTATAGACATAATCCTCTGGCACATCTGGAAAAGGACCAGAGATTACAATTCCCTCACCAGTAATGGCACAGTCATATATCTCACATTGCCCAGTGACGAAGGAGCCAATCGAAATCCCTCCAGATTGACAATCATACACAGTCACATTACTTGTTGTCCCAAAATAGCCCAAGAAGTCATCACTGATGTAGATATTTTGAGTGCCCACATCACAACGAGAGAGTGTGACATCTGTAGAATTATGGACTGATATTCCAAATTCTGCATTGTCCAGAGGGTCTATAGTGCAGTCCTCGACAGTGACACTGGTGCTTCTCTGAATCAGAACTCCATAATGTCCATAGGTATTGACCGTGCAATCCTGAACAATAACACTACTACTGATGTTGTTGATGTGAATGACTGAATATGGATGTGAAGGGGTTTCATAACCTGTGAGAACACAGTTAGAGATTTTCAGATGTAATGTGGTGTCACTCACTGAGATACACGATTCATCGCTGTTTGATGTTATTGTGAGTCCATCAAGAAGAAAAGGAGACCCTTGAGATCCATCCCCTAATAACCCAAGTGAGATCAAATCATCATCACTCTGAATAATTATGGGTGAGGATTGAGCTGCATTGGAGAATGATTTAGGCCTATCTTGGTAAAGGGAATAGTTTACAGAAACTGTTACCATTGGTAACGCCAATAGCAATATTCCAAGCAACAATACCAATCGTATTCTAGTCAAGGTTCTTCTGCCAAAGGTGTCTTTGTTGAAGTTAAAAGTTATTTCTCCCGACTACTCTATCAATTCTGAGAGAGAACCACACTGGTAGGACTAGGGTACTAGAAGGATTATGGACTGGCTATTGGACTTGATTGCGATTATGCCACCATGCCCCTTATCTAATATCAATAAGCCTCTTGGACGACCAGCATGGTGCCCTCGATATAGCTCTTTTCTGAAGGGGCGTCATCTGAAATGATCTTCAAGGCACAGACATATGAGCCGTAGGATTCTTCTAACCATTTGCCTTTCCCAAACGCTACACCAGAACTCTGATTCAACCGACTGGATAATAATCCGAAACGAATCGACTCCTCAAGCATATCAAATTCTGCAGAATTCATCTCAAGGATACCATAAAAGATACTCACAGTACCTGAGGTATTACCCATGGTTTCGATATGGGATTCGAAGAAGAGCTGATTGAAAAGACCAGGAAATGGAGGGTGAATATCAACATCAAATACAATCCAAGACCCGACAGGAATGTTCTCCATAATCCCTGGAGTTTCATAATGAATAATTGTCGTGCTATTCACCACATAGTCGGCGTACATTAAATAGCCGCCACATATCGAAATAAGAAGAATGCCGACAAACACAGTTGTTAGACCTCTTTGAAGCCTCAGACTACGTCTGATTCGATCGGACTTTTGAAGTTCCTCAGGAGAATCTGATGCGCCCCATAATTCGATGGCCGGAATCATTCCCTCTAGGGCAGACCAGCGAGTGGAATTCTTTGATAGTACTCTTTGTCCAGCGAGAATTGGAACGATTGAGATTGGACCTAGTATTAGAAGGGCAGTAGCAAGATCTTCTACTGAAACTACGAATCCCACATATCTCACCATATCGATGTTGGATTCGAATTGATAACCACTCAGTTGGACTGCCAGAGCTCTAACGATGTTGTGAGGACTCAGAAGTGCAATGTTGCGAGTGAGTGAAAAGCGGTGTGCATATGGAGTTGAACTCCAACCAGCAATAAGTGCAATCATGAGAGTTGAAACACTACCAAGTGCCGCACACAATCGTGAATCATCGGTTATGACGGCCAAGAATGATGCTAGAATAGCCAAGAAGATAGAAACAACCAACGAAGCTGCTAGGACAAATGGGAAGTATACTATATGGCTGAAGCTGATGGTATATTGTGATGCTGTACCAAGAACAATTGGATGTAAGAATGCGATGAGTGTTGCAGCAGTGGTGAATAGACCAGTGATTATAACACAATGAAGGACACGAGTTAGAAAGACTCTCGTATCTTGATTCTTACCTAATTGTCCAAGGAGGTATTGACGTGACGATTGACTGCTGAACAGAATACCTGCTGTCAGAAAGAAAAACAAACCTGTAGCAAAGGTCGTAGACACAGTATCTACTGGGTTGAGAAGTGGTGCAGAATTGAGTGTCGGTGGTAAGGGATATGCTAATAGGAGTCCGATTCCTGCTGACACTACTCCTGCACTAAAGATGACATACAGATCACGTCGAGAGAACGGCGGATATTCTACACGGTCCTCCACGAAACTAGAATTCACGTCAACAATCCCTCTAAATTGGTCATCCATTAATTGCAGGTTGCTATTAATTTTCCTAATAACAAAAAGTCGTACAAGGAAAATAATTCATTTAACCAATCTACGGTGTCTGGGTTTCTTTCCCATAGTTATCAACTGATATTATGAACCGTCTATCAACCTGATTCATGACTAGGCTTCTGTCGTTGATGCACCTTCTCCACCCAGGATGAAAGCCATCTTTGTGCCTCTTTGTGTAGTGGTTTGTCGTACTTGTGAACACATGTGACAAGTCTATCACTGTGATGACGCATCAAGTATATGCAAGAGTTGCATGAGATACATTCCGTTGATGGACCACCTCGTCCCTCTAGCCAGCGATTGGGTAGATCAGGCTCACGGATCAGAGGCCGCGAGAGTGCAATGAAATCGACCTTTTCCTGAGTAACAATCTTCTCAAGCAAGTCGATGTTTCTGTTTCCACCCACAAGGATGACTGGAATAGAAATATCGAGATTCTGTACAAACTTCAAGAAATAACTCTGTTTCTCTGGGTCGTTAATTCGTGTGTGCGATTCAGGAGCTGGAACAGGTCGAAATCCAAGTTCATGTTCACCTCTTAGAAGACAATCCCACATGCCCCCGCTGACCTCAATTGCATCGATTCCTGCCGCTTCGATTTCAGATGCCAATTTAGGAAAGCTGTTTATGTCAATCCCTCCTTCCACGTAATCAGTGCAGTTCGCCTTTATCAAAATTGGATAGTCACCAACTGACCGGCGAGCTGATGAAACAATCTCTTTAACAACTCTCACCCTATTCGAAATAGATCCGCCATATTCATCATCCCGTTGATTGGTATATGGGGATAGGAATCGACTTAGTAGACTCCCATGGGCTGCATGGAGCTGAACTCCATCAAAACCTGAGTGCATCATGTCCACTATTGCTTCTACGTACCAATGTACAATGTCACTTATCTGCTCATCTGATAGAGGTTTGAACTTTCTACCTGAAAGCGGCGAAATGTAATCAGAAGGCATCGCATTCAAGTTACCATTCTCGATTTGAGCGATTATTCGACAATTTTGTGATGAGTGCACTGCTTTTACAATACCTTCTATTCCCTCAACTCGCAACTCTTTGTATTCAAAAAGATCGCCTTTGGAATTTTCATCAAATGCTGGGAAGCCACCAGTGATGATTAGACCAACACCACCCAGTGCCAGTTCCTCATATCTTTTGAGAACTTCTCTTGACATCAGTCGGGTTTTCAGGATTGACGGATCCCAAGTGGCTGACCTGACCAGACGATTGTCTAGAGAGAGACCTGCAATAGTTCCTTTTGAGAAGATCTTGTAGCCATCTCTTTGCATTCTTGGAGCTCCTAGAAATTCCCATGTCCAAACCTAGAGTGTGTTGACTGCTCGGAAGTATCACAATTAAATCCAATGAACAGAGTATTATTACCATGATTGAGGATTATGGACTGTGAGATGAAAGATTTGATTTCTACGAGATTAAAACGCTCTATTTCGAATAAATCTCGAGAGAGAATCACAGTTTCTTGGGTTCTAGAGTCTAAATAGACACCATGTGATATAATCTGCCAGCTGTTTGTTAGAACTCAATACCACTCAATCTTGTCTTTCTTCTCTAACAGATACGGGGACACGATTTCATCTTTCATCTGGACGTTTCCAACTAACTTTATCCTACCCCCCTCTATCTTCCTAAGAGATGGGCAAGAGAGGAGAGGAGTAACATCTATTTCATTCAATGAGTTTTTACTGAGATATACGGTCTTAAGATGCGGCAGACCAGCCAGTGGCGAAAAGTCTACTGTTTCAAGAAGATTACCATCTAGATGCAGCTCTTCAAAGTTGGTACAGGTAGAAAGCGGTTGTAAATCGATAGAAGTGAACTTGTTAAGATCAAGGTTCAGTGTTTTCAACGAAGGTGATGATACACTGACCAAATCTATCTGTGTTAGCAAATTACCACTTAGGCCAAGAACCTCTAGATTCATCGATTCCAACGGTGACAGGTCAACGCTCTTCAACCTATTACCACCTAGGCCAAGAACCTCTAGATTCATCGATTTCAACGGTGACAGGTCAACGCTCTTCAAACTATTACCACCTAAACCTAAAATCTTGATTTTGTGACAGTTTTCTAGAGGTGTGAGATCAATCTCCTTTATCCTATGGCTAACGATACGCAGATCCTTGAAGTGCCTACATGAGGCCAAAGGAGTCAAATCAATTCTTTTCATCGCCCTCTGTCTCCATCTGGCACAAACTAACCAAAGCTTTTGCAGGCTTCGTATCGAAGGGAGTACTACTGATGGGGGGTAGTCACTATAGACAGATACGTGAAAGTCTTTCAGAGACCTGGACTCGTTCAACCAAGACAAGTTGGTTTCGCAAAGGTCCTGATAGTTTAGGCGTCTTAGACGCGGTAGCTTTGCCAGTGTTGTTCGGTCATGTTCAACATATCCACTCAATTGAACATCTTCGAGTTTCTCTGATTCTGGGAACATGACAAAAGGAGGTTCTCCTTCATCCCATGGCCAGGTGACTGATATACCTGATACATTCACCAGAGGTGTCAGATCTATGGTTCCAGACATTCCATGGATACCCAGCCCTTTCAAGTTCTCGTTATAAGCGAGTGGTGTGAAGTCTATGTTGTCCAATCTGCATTGTTCTCTTCTCTTTCTTCCCCATATACTCAAGCTGGAGAAATTACCTGAGCCAACTACGTCTTCCAACATTGTTTGAGTCAGTTCTCTAGCATCGAGGGTCCAGTTTTCATCGGCTTTCCAGAGGTCGTAAGTTTGTTCTGTGTCCTCATCCTCTGTCATTATACCCAGAACCTCCAAGCACACTCATTTGATTAAATGGATTTAACATCTATGATGAACTGAAATGGAAAGGTTGTTCGAATAATCCTAACCAACATTGGGAATTCAAATCAGGTAGATTCTCTAGTGATTACCACTTCCTCGAAGAGCATAAATTGACTTATGTCAATGTGTTCTGCGTGGCGTGTGAATACACGATTCAGATTTAGGGGGATAAAGGTTGAATCCAATCGAGATTAGAAATCTTGTAAAGTCCTATGGTAATTTGATTGCTGTCAATAACCTATCTTTCGATGTTCGTGAGGGTGAAATCTATGGTCTATTAGGGCCAAACGGAGCTGGAAAAACAACGACCTTGAAAGTTTTGATGGGACTTTTAGATCCTGATTCGGGAACTGTCAACGTCTTTGGAATCGATTCGGTTTTGAATCCTATTGAGGTTAAAAAAAGAGTAGGTTATGTTCCTGAAGAGCAGCTTCTCTATAATTCGTTAACGTCTCGAGAAATCCTTGAGTTCGTAGCTTCAATTCGTGGCCTCGATTATTTTCACGCAAAAAACCGAGTGACCGAGATGGCTCGTGCACTTGATTTTACGAATCACTATGATAAACCAATTGTGACATTATCTCAAGGGAATAAACAGAAAGCAATGCTTCTCATAGCAATGCTACATGCTCCTGATTTGCTGATACTTGATGAGCCTTTCTCTGGACTGGATGTTAGAACAACTCGTATAATGAAGGATGTTGTTCGTATTCACACAGAAAAAGGTGGGTCAGTATTACTCAGTACACACATAATGGAGATGGCTGAGGGTCTCTGTGATCGTGTTGGTATTATCGATGAAGCTGTTCTAGTAGCAGAAGGAACTCTGGAGGAGCTTCGGGATCAAGCAGAATCTGAAGGAGCTACGCTTGAGAATGTATTTCTAAAACTAACAGGTGAAGAGGAAGAAGTCAGAGAGGGTGTCGATGCATTACGGGAGGCCTTGGAAAATTGAGTTTTCGTGAGCGTTGGAAGATTGCAGGTACCATCGCTCAGGAAATTAGATTTCATGGAATGCTAGAAGCCAATCCTTCCAATCTTTCTAGAATCAAAGAGAAACCTGAACGTGTTGTTAAACAAATTAAGAGAAGTGCATCATGGAATGCAGTCCTGACAGGGTTTGTCATCATTATGATTGGTTTTATGATGGTGGTGTCAGTATTATTCCTTGGAAATCCTGGTGAACGCGAACTGAATTTTGCTATATCGCTTGGAATCTTCCTTGGTCTGGGTTTTGTAATAATTTTCTTTGTGAATCTAACCTCCGCAACTGGATTCTTCAATGCAGGTGCTATGTTATTACCTGCTACATTGCCATTAGGCAGATCCGATTTGGAGGAATTGATGACCTTGGTCTTTGTACGAATATTCGTAGCTCCCTTCATCTTGCTTCTGACTATTTTTCCGATAATAACATCTCTTGCTTTTGGGATTGTCACAGGAATCTTTGTTCTTGGAGCATTAGCAACAACGCTGATTTTAGCCCTAAGTGCCTTAATCAGAGCAGCGGGATGGTTTTATCAAAAATCGCAGTCTGGTGGCGAATCAGCATTTTCGGTCATCATTCGAGTTGGGGCAGGCATAGGAATGACTCTCGGTATTATCATGGCCTACAGTGCAATGAATTTTATACCATATATTGTTGAGTTTATCATCTTTGTAACAACAGCTATTAGTCCGGAAGTTCTGAGTATTTTCGCACTAATTTTCCCATTCTCCTTTGGATTCGTTGCGGCAATGTTGACATATGGTCTTGTATTCTCTCTCCCAACAAGCATTATTGCTATTGTCGCATCAATCATCTATGTTTTTCTTGGTGTGCGAAGTTATCGTTCAAGCGGTCGAGTATTGCGTTCTCTTGCACT
>JAEOUL010000246.1 GCA_016839345.1 Candidatus Thorarchaeota archaeon
AGACCAGATGGCGGTTTCTACATCTTCCCGAGAATTGACAGTGACAATCTAAGTGGTATTGAATTCTCTGACAAGTTACTGAATGAGAGAGGTGTTGCTGTCGTACCCGGAGTTGCTTATGGATCAGATTTCTCTCGTTTCTTCAGAATTTCAATCTGTCAGCCTGAAGAACAACTCGTTGAAGCAACAGCAAGGATTAGGGAGGTCTTAAGATGAGAATTGCGGTCATTGGAGGGGCTGGAAAAATGGGCAGATGGTTTGTGAACCATTTTCAACAGTTGAACCATACCATAATAGTTGCTGATCCACAAAAGATTGAGGAACAAGATCTTGAAACAACTAAGAGCAACACTTCCGCTGTTGGGGACGCTGATTTAGTCCTTATTTCTGTGCCCATGGAAGCTACAGCAGATGTGATTCGAGAAGTCATTCCGCACATGAAACCCAACTCCATTTTGTGCGAGATATCTACAGTGAAATCGAATGTTATCGGAGTCTTGGGGGATGTATCTGCTGAGCAGATAAGACCGATCAGCATCCATCCACTATTTGGACCGGGTGCAACATCTCTGAAGAAGAAATTTGCACTCATCCCGATAAGGAATCGTACTGATGAGAGGAAAGTAGTTGATACATTGTTTCCTGATTCTGAAATTATCATCGTTGACATAGAGGATCATGAAAGAATCATGGCATTGACTCTATCACTTCCATACTTCACTAATATGATACTTGCATCGATTTTCAAGGATCAGGATATTCAGCTGATGGAGCAATTGAGTGGAACAACGTTTGCAGTTCAGTTCATGCTAACCGGAAGTATCATGGTGCATCCATCGGAATTTCATGTTGCTCTTCATATTGAAAACAAGTATGCCTTGGAGATTCTTTCAAAATTTCAGAGAGCAGTGAATAGAGAGCTGGGTATCCTTACAAAGGACAAGGATGGATTTGAGCAGTCCTACCGCAATCACCAAGCTGTGTTTGGAAGCAAAATTAGTTTGGAGAGTAAGTATGCGGAAATGTACCGAGTACTCAGCATAATGGAGAAAAATAGGGAGGGTGGATCATGACTGTTTCAAGATTTAATGTTGCAACACAGTCTAGAAGATATCCAGTTGTTATTGGTCAATTTATCCTTGATCAGATTGGAGCTTTCATTGATAAACCACCTGGCAGAGTATTTGTGATAACTGATGATGTGATTTCAGAACTTTATCTTGAAATGCTTCTCCGCGGATTGGATTCTTCAGAGATCGAGTCAAAATCCTATGTTCTCCAATCTGGTGAAGTGTCGAAGACCTTAGAGTCAGTAGAGATAGTATATGATTTCTTGTCACAAAATCTGGCTTCACGCTCCGACACAATACTCGCATTGGGAGGAGGAGTGGTCGGAGATATCGCAGGGTTTGTAGCTTCGACCTATAAGAGAGGACTTCGTCTTATTCACGTACCAACGACCCTCTTGGCGCAGGTAGATTCCTCCTTGGGCGGAAAGAATGGTGTCAATCTATTAGAAGGAAAGAACCTTGTTGGTACATTCTACCAACCTCATGCCATTGTGGTTGACGTTTCTACCCTCAGGTCACTTCCTCTTGGCGATTTTGTAGCAGGTCTAGCTGAAGTCATCAAATACGGTGTTACATTGGATTACGAGCTTATCCAGTTCCTGATAGATCATAAAGAAGAGATAATTGGAAGAAATCTCAAAACGATATCCAAGATTGTTGAGAGATCACTGAAAAACAAGAAACGCATTGTTGAAGAAGATGAAACAGAAGAGATAGGAAAAAGAGCGATACTCAATTTTGGTCATACAGTCGGGCATGCGATAGAAACATGCTCCAATCATTCAGTCCAACATGGGGAGGCTGTATCAATTGGCATGGTGCAGGAAGCTCGACTGGCTGTTAAAAAAGGGCTCTTGGATATAGCAGCTCTTGAATCACTGATTATGGTTTTGTCTTTGTTTGGTTTGCCAACTGAAATTCCTGATGTGATTGACATCAACCAGCTAAACGAAGTAATGAAGCAAGACAAGAAAGTGAGGGCAGGTCTACTCACTATTCCGATGTTAATCGAATTAGGAAAGACCGAGTTGATGGTTGTTAGTAATTTAATCTTGAATAGAAGTAATGGAGATGAGATCCAATGCTAGTTGTAATGTACAAGAATGCGACTGAAGAACAAATAGAGAAAGTGCTCGAGATTGTAAGCGAGCTTGGTTATACACCAATACCTAATCCTGGAGCACAGAGAATGGTCATTAACATCACAGGTGAAGTGGACCTGTTAGACTCTGACAGAATTGAGGGTCTCGCAGGGGTAATGAAAGTCATCCGTGTCACAAAGCCGTATAGACTCGCTGACATTGAGGTGAAACCTGATCCAACTGTGATTGAAGTTAATGATATTGAGATTGGCGGAAGCCGACGTGTTATCATCGCTGGACCCTGCAGTGTTGAATCAGAGGAACAGATTGTTGAAACTGCGAAAGCTGTGAAGGACTGCGGTGCAGACATACTTAGAGGTGGTGCATTCAAACCTAGGACCTCTCCTTACTCATTTCAAGGACTGGGTAGTGAAGGACTGAAGCATCTCGAAAAAGCCCGTCGACGTACAGGCTTACCTGTGGTGACTGAAGCTGTGGATGTAGAAAGTTTTGGCTTAGTTGAAGCTGCTGCAGACATCATTCAGATAGGCGCGAGAAATATGCAGAATTACTCCTTACTAAAACGAGCTGGGAAATCTTCCAAGCCAGTCCTTTTGAAAAGAGGTATGTGGGCGACTTTGAACGAGCTACTCGCTGCTGCAGAATACATAATGTCAGAAGGAAATCATGAGGTCATTTTGTGTGAACGAGGTATCAGGACTCAGAGTAATCATGTGAGATTCACACTTGATCTAGCAAGTATTCCTGTGTTGCGAGGACTAACACATCTTCCTTTAATTGTCGACCCTAGCCATGCAGCTGGAAAAAGGGATATTGTGGTTCCGCTTGCTCGAGCAGGCCTTGCTGTCGGTGCTGATGGTTTGATTATTGAGGTTCATATTCGACCTGAAGAGGCTCTTGTAGATGGAGCTCAATCACTCACCGTTGAGATGTTTAGAGATTTCATGCAATCCATTGACCAAGACCAGCTCCTTACATATTCGCTTAACAGATGAATTGGAGTGATATCATGACAAAGCAACTCTGCGTGTGCATGACTGAAAAAACTCAACAGAATTGCATAGATTTTGTTTCAGCATGTGATTCAGACATCATAGAACATCGAATGGATTTCATGGATCATATAACTGGTTTCAAAGAAATATACTCTGCATCTGATATCCCAGTTATTGCTACATGCCGGTCGCTTGAAATGGGTGGGAAATATATTGGTAAGGAATCAGCCAGAATAGAACTTCTTAGTGATGCAATAAGTCAAGGGGCATCGTTCGTTGACATTGAAATTGAAACCGCTAGAGCACATCAATCTAGAATCAAGACTGTGGCCTTAGAGTACAATTGCCAGCTCATCATCTCGAAGCACTATATAAAACAAGCACCAAGTTTCTCAGACTTAGTCAA
>JAEOUL010000031.1 GCA_016839345.1 Candidatus Thorarchaeota archaeon
AAGTCTTCTCTGGACGAGCGTCTTTATGATGAAATTGAAAAACTTCAGCGGATCGTTCCCATGCTTCAAGAAACTCGTCTCTCCAAAATAATACGTGTGGCAAAATCAGGTGCGTTACAAGATAAGCGCAAAGATATGACCTTGGAGGAAAGATGGCTCTGTGAAGAACTTGTTAATTTGATAACAGACTGGCGAAAGTCCCTCTTTAGTTAATTCCACCGGTGATACAGGAGCTTAAATATGCTCCAAGCAGTTTAACTCATGAAGCATACGCAGATGCTCGGCCGATTGCATACATAATTATAACAAGATCACGAGGCAAATACATATGTCCGGCTATGAGGGAGGCCCGCAAGAGAGATTCGAAGAATTTCTGCGGACACATAAAGATGAGCAAGGGAATCTGTCATATTGGTCAAAAATCCAAAGATTTTCAATCGATGGAGCCACCTCGCTAAGTATTGATTTCCAAGACATGGTAACTTTTGATATTGTATTTAGCACACTGGCTAAAGAGTCTCCATCGCAATTTCTCGATATGCTTGATACAGCTCTTATTTCTGTACTAAAAACAGAAGATCCGGACTATATTGACAGTCTTGATGAAAACCTAATCCGAGTACGAATTATTAATTATCCAATACATGTAAGCTTGAGAGCAATCAGGTCACGTCATATTGGTAGATTGATACACATCAGTGGCATTATGATGCGTGCAAGTGAAGTTAAGCCTCTACTTGTAGATGCAGCGTTCAAATGCAGAGCTCCTGACTGTGGTGAGATCACCCTCCAGTCACAAGAAGACGGGCGTTATACTGAACCAGAATCCTGTCCCGTCTGTGGTAAGAAACGATTTCGTTTGATTCCAGCACTCTCAAAGTTTCGTGATTGGCAGAAAGTAAGGATACAGGAATCTCCTGACGAACTCCCACCAGGTTCAATGCCTCGTTCAGTCGATGTTATACTGGAAGGTGATATTGTCGATGTATCAAGGCCTGGTGACTTGGTCAAGGTTACAGGAATTCTTTTGACAACTCCTGATTTTTCAAGAAGAGGAGGAAAACTGGCAACCTTCAATGTGTTTATTCAAGCAAATGGCGTTGAGATTGCTGAAAAAGAGTATGAGCAATTGGAACTCTCTGAAGAAGACGAGAAGGAAATCCGTGCATTGGCAGAAGATCCATTTGTTCACAGAAGGATATATGCCTCAATCGCACCATCAATTCAAGGGCATGAACGAATCAAGGAATCAATTGCCTTACTGCTCTTTGGTGGTGTAGGAAAAGTACTTCCCGATGGAACAAGGTTGCGTGGTAGGTCCAACATTTTAATGATTGGAGATCCTGGTACTGGAAAGAGCCAGATTTTGAAATTTGTATCAAAGCTAGCTTCAAGAAGTTTGTACACCTCTGGAAAAGGAACAACAGCAGCTGGGCTAACCGCGGCCGTAGTTCATGATACAGATACTGGAGCAATGACCCTTGAAGCTGGAGCACTTGTTTTGGCTGATCAAGGGATTGCATGTATTGATGAATTCGATAAAATGGATCCTAATGATAGAACAGCAATTCATGAAGCCATGGAACAACATACCGTGAGTATTGCTAAAGCAGGTATAGTGGCGACTTTGAATGCCAGAACTTCTATTCTTGCCGCAGCCAATCCAACATTAGGAAGGTACGAATCATCACTTTCTGTTCAGGAGAATATCAAATTACCATTCACAATTCTGTCTAGGTTTGATTTGACATGGATCTTGGTTGATACCGTTGAAGCTGAAAGAGATCGTGAAATTGCACAGTTTATATTGGGTATGCACCAAACACAAAAAACACCGGTTGAGTCAAAAATACCCCCAATTACACCTGATTTCCTGAAGAAGTATATAGGCTATGCAAACAGGTACGTTGTTCCAGAGCTGACTACGGAAGCAAGTAAAAAAATTGAGAACTTCTATGTTGATCTGCGAAAAGAGGCTGAAGGCGGAACGGGCCCTGTACCAATCACCGCCAGACAGCTGGAGGCACTTGTTCGTCTTGCAGAAGCTCGTGCAAAGATGGCCCTCAGTTCAAAAGTGACAGAGGAGGATGCCCAAGCTGCAATAGAACTTGTAGAGGCTTCTTTGAGGATGGTGGCCTACGATAGTGTCACCGGAAAAATCGATATCGATCGACTTGTTTCCAAAATGAGCGCATCACAAAGAAGCTCTTCAGACATCATCCTCAAGGTCATGAAAGACATGGAATCTGAGGGAACCTCAGTTGTCAGTGAGGAGGAACTGATTCGAAGAGTTGAAGGCATGGGACTTTCTAGAGATAGTGCAGAGAAGGTCATTGCAAAATTAAGTGATGAGGGAATTCTATTCAACCCTGCTCCTGGTAAGTGGAAACGAGTTCAAAGTTAGTATATTTGATGAACAAAGGCGGAGTTGAAGAGAAACGAACTTGGATGACCTGTCAATAAACAGGAAGATTATTGACCTTCTGAAAGAAACAGGCATGTCTGATCTCTTTCCAACTCAAGAAAAGGCATTTTCTACAAATGTACTTAATGGAAAAAATCTAGTCCTTGCAGTTCCAACAAGTTCAGGCAAAACATTAGTTGCAGAGATATGCATGCTACGGAAAATCTTGGACGGGTTAGGTAAAGCTCTGTATCTGGTTCCCCTAAGATCTCTTGCCCAAGAGAAATATGAGGAGTTCAAAAAATACGAAAAACTAGGCATCACTATAGCAATGTCTATCGGAGATTATGATACGAAGGGAACTCAACTAGCTGAGGCTGACATTGTTGTTCTGACAACCGAACGTGCTGACTCAATTATCCGACACAAAGCAGAATGGATTAACGAAATCGGCATAATCATTGTTGATGAGATACATTTGATAAATGACACATCCAGAGGGCCGACACTGGAAATGGTTCTTGCTAAGATGCTTCAAATCCTACCAAGTGTCCAAGTTGTGGGTCTCAGTGCAACAATATCAAACGCCGATGAGATTGCAGGATGGTTAGATGCAGAACTCGTAAAAAGCACATGGCGTCCAGTTGAACTAAAAGAGGGTGTGTACTACGACGGTGAAATCAAATTTGCTGATAGATCCACAAGAAACATACCTCGAAAGCGAAAGGATGAGATTGCGGATATTATCTGCGATATTCTGGAAGAAGACGGACAGGTTCTGGTGTTTGTATCCTCTCGTAGGTCAACAGTAGCAGTATCCAAGAAGGTTGCCAGCTCTATACGTCCCTATCTAAAAAAGGAGGAATTAGGTCTCTTGGATACTCTAGCACGCCGTCTTGTTAGTGGTCCCTCGGTTCCAGAATCGACAAAAACGTTGTCGCGATTAGTTGGAATGGGCGTTGCTTTTCATCATGCAGGTTTAGCGAATCAGGAGCGAAGCATTATAGAAGAGGGTTTCAAGAGCAATCTCCTGAAAGCAATAGTTGCAACTCCAACACTCGCCGCAGGAGTGAATCTTCCAGCACGACGAGCAATAATCCGGGACTACCGTCGTTTCGAACAAGCACGTGGAAGCTATCCAATCCCTGTATTGGAGTACAAGCAAATGGCTGGTCGTGCTGGTCGTCCGAAGTATGACACATATGGCGAAGCAATCATATTCGCTCGCTCCGAAAATGAACAGGACTTCCTGTTTGAACATTATTTGTATTCTGATACTGAATCAATATCATCTAAACTGGCATCGCAAGAGGCAGTTCAAACACACCTGCTTTCTGCAATTGCAACAGAAATGACAAGAAATCGAACAGAAGTTGACAATTTGATAGAGAGTACCTTTTTCTCCTATCAGTCTGAGAGATGGGAAATCGACCATCATGTCACATCTGCCCTAGATTTTCTTGAGCAAGGTAATCTCATTGAAGTGAACCAAGGACAGTATTTTGCAACTCCTCTTGGCCAACGAGCATCGAAGCTCTACATCCATCCCTATACTGCGATAATGTTCAGAGATGCACTAAGGGAGGCTGAGGACCTTAGCGAGATAGGTATTCTACAATTAGTTGCTCACAGTCCGGACCAGCCACTCTCCTATGTTACACAATCAGAACTAGAAGAAATCACTGCGTATCTAGATACACATCATGATCAACTATTGATACCCATACCTGATAGCTGGGAGGACCCAGAGGGGTATTCCCGACTCCTGTCAGAGATAAAAACCGCATATATTCTGCAGGATTGGATATCTGAAACCTCCGAAAATAGACTAACAGAGCAGTATAACGTGGGCATGGGTGACATTCATAGATATGTGAGATCTGCTGAATGGCTTCTCTATTCTGCCTCAGAAATTGCTCGTGTTGTAGGGCTGCCTAATCATGTATCTCCACTACAAGAGCTCCGTTCCAGAGTCAAATATGGTATCAAGCACGAGCTACTGGAGCTTGTGAACCTACGAGGAATTGGGAGAATCAGAGCAAGAATGATGTATGATCAGGGAATTAGAGGTATCATGGATCTCTACAACATCCCACTTGTGGAACTAGCACGTATTCCAACCATAGGTACCTCCATAGCATCATCAATTAAACACCAACTAGGACTTGACACTGAAGCCAGTACTAGAGATAGCACTGATGATTCACAAGATGAGAAGACCGGTTCACTTCAGACACTGCTTGAGGATTTCTGACTTCAGTCTTCAAATGCATTTGAAGGATTGTTTCCTTGAGAACATTAACAAGTTTTTCATTATAATCAGTACATATCTTGCTTTCATTATGCCTATCATTAAATTTAGTGACAGTGCTACCAGTCATAACTTCAACAAGGTTCTGTGACCCTCTGCCCATAGAAGTCAAATTGTAGCCCCCTTCAAGAAAAGTAACAATCCTTCCCTTCGCATTTCTATCTGCAATTTCATTCATCCTAGAGTTAATCATTGCAATTCCACTTGTCGTTAGTCCTAAGTTAGTCAGAGGATCTTCGAAGTGTGCATCAAATCCAGCGGAAACAAGCACGAAATCTGGGGCAAAAGCGTCTGCAAGAGGTTCCACTAACTCATCATATGCCAATCGGTATGACTCATCACCCGCACCGGGATACATTGCCAAATTAACATTGTAACCCCTGCCATCACCACTTCCAATCTCATCAGGGAACCCTGAACCCGGAAACAGTGTGCGTCCATCCTGATGTAGACCTATATACATCACATCCTTTCTATCATAAAACGCATCTTGAGTTCCATTACCATGATGTGCATCATAATCAAGGATCAATACTCTTTCAATTCCATGTTTGGATGTAAGATGGTGCGCTGCAACGGCAATATTGTTGATGAAGCAGAATCCAAATGCACGAGAAGTTTCTGCATGGTGTCCTGGAGGGCGACATAAGACAAAACCGTTAGAACTCTTCCGCTCAAGTACACGATTCACTGCCATAACACCTCCTCCTGCAGCTAACAGAGACGCTTCGTATGTGTATTTGTTTACAGAAGTGTCAAGTGTGAAGAACCCTCCTCCCATATTCGATTTTTCACGAACCTGATCAATGTATGATTGATGATGTAACGGGAGAATGTCATCCAATTCAGCATACTTTGGAGTGACAAGATTGATTTTTTCATTCTCAAAGAAACCTGCTTTAGTGATATAATTCAAAGCTGTTGTCAAGCGCTCAGGACTTTCTGGATGACCTGGTTGCAACTCGTGTTTAGTAAACAGCTCGTGAAACACAATATCTGTGGACATGACGCTCACACCATTCTGAAATACTTGATACAATTCTTCCACATAAATACCCATACTCTTGGAACACGTGTTCTAAATATATCATCGATTGAAAAATGACCGTGGTTTGGTAATCTTTATCTTCAATTTACATCTGGCTAGCGTTACCCTTTACAGGTATCAAAACATGGGTCGGTAGTCTAGATTGGTATGATTCATGCTTGGGGTGATGCCGAAATTTCTGTCGGTATCCCAACCTGCATGAGATCGGGAGTTCAAATCTCCCCGGGAATTCCCCGCGGAATGAAAGTCTCCCCCGGCCCACCATTCTATCATTCAAATCCCTATTTATCTGATATCTCCCACAAGGTTTCATAAATTGGACCCGTTGGAGTAAGAGTACTTTTCGTCATTCTTAGAGAATTAACCTTCATTTTTCCAACAATTCTATCTGATAATCGTTGTAGATTATCAACAATCCCGTCACGATCATGTATGGTTCTCACCCTTGCAATTGTGGCGTGAGGAATGAATTTCTTACTCTCAATCTTGTACCCAAGATTAGCCAAGAGGGAATCAGTCCGTGTCTTTAGATCTTTCATTAGTTGGTGGTTTTGAGTCACTCCTACCCAGATGACCCTTGGTCTTCGAGTACTTGGAATTGCACCCACTCCACCTACTGTAATATCAAACGGATTCATTTCTAGATTACCAAGCTCTGAATGAATTGCATCGACTCTTTCAGATGGAGTATCTCCAAAGAATCGCCAAGTAAAGTGAATGTTCTCTCTCTCGACCAGCTTCATTTTTGCTGATTGAAGGTCAAGGTCAGATTGGAGTGATTCAATTTCATTGAGTAAACCCTCATCATCTATATCGACACTAAGAAAGACACGAATAATGTTTGACATGCCTATCACTCCTTTCTGAGATATGTAGTAGATGTTCGTTCATTAGGATAGTGGTCGAGTCCCCAAAAGATATTCTTAAAGCATAATTGCTTACTGGCCCATTGGTGTAACAAGGCAGTTGACGAAGCGAAAGGAATCCGGAATCGATAGTATTGCTCAAACACGTGAATCCGGAAAAAAAACCACAAGAAGACATACCCTTGAGGTCCCAGAAGCCAAAACATTGACTCTTACTGATGTGGGATATCCATTCAGAATAAAAGGGGACCCAAAACCTGCCGGAATCGAATTGGATAATGAAGATCTGTTTGCTGACTATGCAAAAGAACAATGGGTAGGTACAGTGGTGCGAAAGGGTATGTATTTGTTTGATAGATACATAGTCCCCGATTTCGCATTTCAAGTGGTAGAAGTAGAGCCGCCTGAATCAATTGTTGCAAAAAAGACCAAGATTGTTCTAAAACCCATTGAAGAAGACCCGATTGCAATCGGTCGAACAATCGGACTGGCTGATGT
>JAEOUL010000247.1 GCA_016839345.1 Candidatus Thorarchaeota archaeon
AAAATGATGATACTCGCCATAGGAATCCTTCTTGTTTCCATATTCGTGATGCCAAAACAAGTGGCTGCTCCAGACATCCTACAGCCCGAGGAACACGTACCAATTTTCATTAACGGAAACGAGGATTTTGTTACTACAGCTGCTGAAGAAGGGTGGTCCGGAACAGGTACTGAATCATCACCCATCGTCATCAAGGGTCTGTCAATCGCTAGTGAAACCCATGGAATTCATGTCATCAATGTTGATTTATACTTTCGAATTGAAGAGTGCTTGATCACTGAAACTGAGGTAGGAATGTACCAGAGTTTTGGTATCCGTCTAGAAAACTGCTCCGAAGCCTCGATTGAGAAATGCATCATCTGGAATAACGAATTTGGAATCTGTCTGTCAAACTCTGATGGAGCATATGTTTTTCGATCCGAAATTTACGAGTCCGTTTTCGGAGTATTTGTCAACAAGAGTTATGGGGTACGGATACACTCACTTGACATTGTAGTGTGCAAAGTTGGAATACGATTCAATGAATCCATGTTCACGTATGTAGATCAAACAATAATTGATCATTGTGAGTTTTCTGGGGTCGAAGGTATCTATGATTATGGCACATTGCTCAGACACAATGAGATTATTGGTTCGGAAATTGGAGTTCAAATGGATTTCAACGAAAATTGGGTTATAGAGGAGTCTATCATTTGGTCCTGTGAAACTGGAGTTGACACTTGCTACTCAACAGGAGGCTATGTGCTTCGAACGATGGTGAAGAATTGTTCAGTGGTTGGAATTTACCTAGGAACAGATTCTACTAATGTCACAGTACTGGAGAGCTGGTTAGGTCCTGACAATACAGTGAATGCTCAAGATGATGGAGCAGAAAACATGTGGTGTGATGAGCCATTGCAAATAGGCAACTACTGGAGTGACTACACTGGTGAAGGATCTTACACTATTCCAGGTAGTGCAAATAGTATTGATCTCTACCCCACCTCGCTTGAAGATGCACCTGATTGGGAAGATGTGGTAACAATTGATTTTGGCGATAGTAGCGACACGACTCCCAATGACGACGATTTGATAGATGAACAAACACTTGTTTTTGCCGCTGCTTCAGTAGTCATAGTTGTCTTGGTTGCATTTGCTATGTTGAAATCAAGAGTGAGCTCTGGTATTGGATAGAAGCTACACAGAGATTCTCGATTTTTCAAAAATTTAATATCTTAGATTACCAATGTTTCTTAAGAGAGGTTGGGACAATTGAGGACAAGATATGTTATCATAATGGTTCTATTCTGTGCTATTTTGACTGTTTCATCCATTCAAAATACTAGTGCTGAAAGAGTTGAACTGAAGTTTGATGATACACACTCTGGCCCATACTTGGATGAGGTTGTGTACAAAATCATCGCTGGCAAGGATTATCGTGTTCTAGCTCTGTTGACCGACGAAATCGATATTTTGGATGGAATTGTTTCATTCTACGATCTTGCCCCTCTTGAAGCTGATCCGGATATTGAGATAACATCTATTCTCCGAAATGGGTATGGTCATATCACTATCAACTGTCGTGATGCTCCGCTGAACTGGACAGTTTTACGTAGAGCCTTTGCCCTAGCTTATAACAAGACAAGGGTCCAGACAGAGATATTAGAAGGTAGGTCACAACTACAGGACTCACTTGTCCCCTATGCAAATAGTCTCTTCTGCATTGAAAACGGGCTTCCATATGACTACTATGATTCTGTGGTTACTCTAGGAAATGCTCTATTGGATGCTGCAGGGTTTGACATTAATGGTGTGACTGGATTTCGTGAAGACCCAAATGGCAATCCGATTCACATCAATATTGCGTACTCTCCCTTATCACCCATGATAGCTGGTGGTTGTGCCCAAGAAGGAGTTGATGCTCTTACATCATTACATATCTCAGCGGAAACGAACGCTGAAGACTTCAACACATATATGTCCAATATGTATGCGCATGGTTCCTATGACATGGTCGTCCTAACTACTGACTTCGACAATAATGATGTAGACTGGCTTGCATACGAATATTGGTCTGAAAATGCTGACGAGCCATACCAAAACCCATCAAACTTCATCAATGATACCTACGACTCCTGTAGGGATCAACTCATTAGTGGAGCAACTTTTGATGATGTCTATAATGCGTCCTGCTGGATGCAGAAGATTTTGCATTACAATGTGCCAGTACTTGTTGTCTATGAGGATATGCGTTATTCCGCATACAGAACTGATCGCTTCAACGGATTTGTTGTGGACCAGAACAAGAATATTGGGAACGAATGGACTAACGTGAAAGCACATCTCAATCTATCTGATGGTGGACCTTTCTCTGGCTCACTGAGAGTGAGTATGGAGCAGGAACCAGACTCGTTCAATCCAATGACTTCCAGTTCACCATATAGTAAGGAAATCTTCAACAATATTTTCAGCACACTCCTGCGAACAGGACCAGACGGACAAAGGAGGTTGGACCTCGCAGAGTCATATATTATGGAGACCCATGACTCCAATCCTGCAGTCCCTGAAGGTCATACGAGATTTACATTTGATATCATCCAAAATGCGTCGTGGAGTGATGGAACCCCACTCACTGCATATGACATTGCATACACCTTCTCTTATCATCTAAGCAGTGCTTTATATGGAAATCCAACTGCATTGTCCTTTCAAGATTTAGTAACAGCAATTGCTCCAACTCCTAGTAGAGTAGTATTAGAATTTAGTACTGAATCATATTGGCTTCTAAGTAAGATTTCTGACGTGATTATTCTTCAAAGAACACTTCTTGAGAGTATTGGGTATTCTGGCTGGGACAGCTGGAATCCAGTCTTCTCTGATCCACTTCCCACGTCTGGACCTTTCAACCTCACTCGCTATGAAACTGGCGAGTATGTTGAATTGACATATCACTCCAACTACCATTATGGAATTAGAGGAACTGGTTCTGATGTCCCTGTAATTGAGGAACAGGCTGATTTCGATGTCGTAGAAAGCCCTTACATGGAACTGAGCTGGAATGTCATCGACGATAATCCATTATTCTACAAAATCTATTGCAATAATACCCTACTTGAACATTCATACTATGATCAATCCCCCATCAGCGTGAGTCTCGATGGCTATGATCTTGGGCCATACACCTTCAAACTAGAAGTGTATGATTTCGATTATCAAAATGCAACAGATACAGTTACTATCACTATCATTCCAGATACGTTTGCACCTGAGATCAGTGGGTCTGCACTGGATGAGCTTGTAGAAGGCTCTACAGATGGAGTAGAAATCAATTGGACTGTATTTGATGACAATCCGAGTAACTATACGATCTACAAAGATGGGACCGAAGTCCTCAGTGAAACTTGGAATTGGGGGACAGAACAGATCTTCTATACCCT
>JAEOUL010000032.1 GCA_016839345.1 Candidatus Thorarchaeota archaeon
AAGATTATCCTCCAAATAATGACATTATTCTGATTGGAGATTTCAATATGCCAGAAGCTAAGCCGGGTGATAAAATCTTTCAAGAATTGGACAAGGTTGGATTGCAAATTCCAAAATTTGGTACACAACTCGTTGGTTCAAATTTAGCCGGAGATGCAGATTATGATGAATTAGCATTCTTTCCTAAAAAGACAAAGAGTAACTTTACCGGGAACATGGGCGTTTTCGATTTCGATAAAGATCTCTTTCCTGCCTTATGGGATTCATCAGATCGAGAAAAGAGAGAGAAATTCTATCAATATGTCCGATACTACATTGCAGATCATCGACCTATTTGGGCTGAATTCAGTCGGAATGTATCATAATTGACTTTCAAGGATTATTATTGCTGATTCCAATAACATGATAATAATCACGGTACTTCAAAGATTGAAATGAAAATTAGAGAAGCTACTAGATCTGATGCAAAGTGGATTCTACATCATAGGGTCGAGATGTTCAGAGATATGGGTGAATCTGATGATCAATTGCGTGAAATCACAAGTTTGACTGAGGAATATCTCAAGAGTGACTGGATTAAGGACTATCAGTATTTTCTAGTTGAAGAGGAAGAGAGAGTGATAGGTGGCTGCGGACTCAGTCTTTTCAGAATTCCGCCAAAATCCGCTCAGATATCAGGCTTCTATGCCTACCTATCCAACATGTATATTGAACCCGAATTTCGTCGTAGAGGTATTGGAAAGTCGCTCGTGAAACATGTTGTTGATTATTGCAAGTCCAAACATATTGCACTCATCTTCCTTCATGCATCCGATAAGGGATTGCTTTTGTATAACACTCTTGGTTTTGAAAGTTCTCAGAAACTGATGCAGCTTCGAACATTTGATTTCGAAAGATAATTCATTCTTCTAACTCAAAAAGTAAGATACTATTGAGAGTAATTTTGTATTGATATTTCGATTTGCCAAGTATGGAATGTATTATTAGGTGCTCATTTTGAGAACGACCTATGCCAGAATTACAGATTGATGATATCAGTATTGGAACTGGAAACTCTCCTACGATCGGTCAAACGGTAGTTGTCCACTATACAGGTTGGCTTACCAATGGGACGAAGTTCGACAGTTCTGTGGATCGTAATGAACCTTTTGAATTCCAAATTGGTGTCGGTCAGGTCATTCAAGGTTGGGATGATGGTGTCCTTTCAATGAAGATTGGTGGAAAACGAAGACTCACAATCCCTCCTGAGCTAGCATATGGTAATAGGGATGTAGGAAATGGTCTCATACCTCCGAATTCAACTCTCATATTTGAGGTTGAATTACTTGATTTAAAGTAAAGAAGTAATCATCTGTTTCATGTTTTCTAAAAAAGAAATCGAGCAATCGGAAGGAACCTCATATATCTCCGTGCCACTGGAGGAACAAGGAAATGAATTTTTGAATAGATTTCAGGATGGTAAATCCCCAGTCTTATCTTTTCTTTAATCACCAACAAGCACTCGGGATTACCGAGAAGAGTTGCCTTATCGAGGCTATTCAAGCACTTGGTTAAGGTGATTGCATGAAATATGGTCTCAATTTACCTAACTTCGGTTGGTTTGGCGATATTGATTTCCTCATTGAGATTGCGGGTGAAGCTGAAGATGCAGGTTGGGATTGCTTTTGCATCTGGGACCATGTCCTTGTGTTCAAGCAGGAAGATATGGTCCTTCCATTTGCTGATCCATGGATTGCATTGACAGCAATAGCATGCAATACTTCAAGGATCAGATTGTGCCCTCTTGTCACTCCATTACCAAGAAGAAGACCGTGGAAAGTCGCTCGAGAAGCATTAACATTAGATCATCTATCAAAAGGACGGCTCACACTAGGTGTAGGTATTGGAGCACCTCCCGATGTCGAATTCGAATATTGTGGTGAAAATAGTGATCCTATGATACGAGCACAACTATTGGACGAGAGTCTTGATATCATCACAGGACTTTGGACTGGAGAACCTTTCTCCTATAATGGGACTCATTTTCAATTGATGGAGATGACATTTCTTCCGAAACCTCGACAGACCCCACGAATACCGATATGGGTTGGTGGTGGAATACCTCATAGAGCACCTTTCATAAGAGCAGCTCGATTTGAGGGTGTTGCACCAGTTCATTCAAGATGGCCTGAACCTGTCACTCACGAGGCTCTTGGTGATGTTCTAGATATTGTGGAACAACATCGAGGTAATCTGAAAGATTATGATGTCATCGTCTGTGGTGAAACAACTTCTTTCGATGCTACTAAGAATGCTCAGATATTAGCTCCATGGGAAGAAAAAGGAGTAACTTGGTGGTTAGAAGATATTCATGGACTACGGGCTGAGATTGATGTTCTACGTGAAAGAATTAGAGCTGGGCCACCGAAAGTTTGATTGTTTCGACTTTGCAGACAACAAATGCGTTAACCATCTCTTTTAATTTACACTTGTCTATTCAATGGCGAAGTATGCCAATCCAAAGTAATTCGAAAATTGTCGCGATAATGGCTGTTCTCATTATAGGAGTGGCAGCCACCGCATTTGTAGCTGTTCAACTTATGAATCCTCCACCGACTCCAACAGGTCCACACCTGGATATCACACTATTATACAATGCAGGTGTGATGATAGAAACAGAAGAGACTCGGATCTACATCGATCCCTATGAGTTGAATTCTACATTTGCTGATTATCCAGCTGATATTGTCCTTGTGACTCATCCACATGGGGATCACTATGATCCAACATCACTGAATATCATTGAAACCGATTCTACAGAGTTCATATTTCCATCAAATATGACAGCAGAATGCGCAACCTATGGGGCTACTGGTGTAATCCCTGGCGAAACAGTGATGATTGGTGAAATCAACATTACTGCATTCTATATGTACACCCTACCTGTTGATATCTATCCTGCAAGCCATCCTGCAGAGGCAAATTGGACTAGCTTTATCATCACAATAGATGGCTTTACTATATTCCATGCAGGAGATACAAA
>JAEOUL010000248.1 GCA_016839345.1 Candidatus Thorarchaeota archaeon
ACAGATATCCTAGTAACAGCAACACCATCTAGAAAAGCACTCATTGGCGCAGATGTAATTCAAGAGGGACTTCATATCAATGCCATTGGAGCAGATGGGCCAGGGAAACAGGAATTAGATCCAGATATTATGAAACTTGCAACTAAGATTGTGGTGGATAGTTTAGCACAGTGTGTTAGAATTGGTGAGATTCAGCATGCATTTGGTGAAGGACTGATTACAGAATCATCAATCCACGCGGAGATTGGTGAAATCCTAAATGGTGAGAAGGTGGGAAGAGAGTCTGAAAGTGAGATTACTATCTTTGATTCTACTGGATTATCAGCTCAAGATATTGCAGCTGCAAAGATAGTATATGATGCTGCAAAAAAGAAGGGTCTGGGAAGAAGAATCAATTTGCTAGGATAGATACAATAATAGAAAAAAAGGTGAAGGTAGTTCTGAACACCTAATATGCTCAGAACTCCTTTTAATCTAGGTATTCCCCAAGTCTCACCTGAAGTGAGCCTTTGTTGCAGGCATTAGCAAGTAGATTACGATTATTGCACTAAGAGCAATTGAAACCAGGTTAGCTATATCTGCGAGATTGCCCATTAGACCTACTAAGAGACTAAGGAGATTGATAATCAGAGCCCATAGCCAGGCCCATGATTTCAATGTGTATAGTCCGTAGAACAGAAGCAATCCGATGATACCAAAGATTATTGGGAAGATTGCCAAAAGCAACCCAAGAATTGGAAGCAGCATAGCACCAGCCATAAATGCAAGTGCTCCTATTGCTAGAGCTGCAAGAGCCTGTAGTAGCTGTAGAATAGCTAACAGTAGGACTCCAGTTGGTTTATCAGACATATGTCGTTATTCCTCCGAACACAACGCATGTTGTGAGTTCAGTATGCACACCTGCGTCTCTAATAAAGAAAACGTGTATTACATTTCAATGCCATAAGTCCTGTTTTAAAAAAATATAATTAGTTCACAATAGTTGATATGCATTTTGATTCGATATCTGATGAGTTGGAAAGAGTAAGACACCAATCTTGAGAATGAAATAAACAAGGAGCTGACTATCGCTCAACAGACTTCAATGCGATGATTTCATCCTCGAGATCATTTATCTTGTGTGTCATCTCAAGGACAGTATTGAGAAGTACAGAAATCAAATACCCATAATTGACAGTGTATTTGTTCTCCTTTCGATTGATAATATTCGCTTCCTCAAGCCTTCTTGCCGCATTAGTAATCGATTGTTTAGATACCTCTCTCTTGTCCACAAGACCGTCTACAGTTTTGCGAACTTCACGCGGCTCAACTGGGGGTCCCTTCAAATCTCCAAGGAGACTGTACAGCACCATAAGTCCTGCGCTCATGCGGGGATTCATCAATTTAGCAAAAGTTAGTTCGAGATCCGATGTCATGCTACACTTCCTACTCCCAAGATTGGATAGACCTAGTAAACGCTAAGTCTGTGAAAAACCTTCTCGTCTTGTTCCGAGAGGCTTATGGAGCCTGATGAGTCAGTCTCTTCCAATAAACGTTTACCCCATAAAAGCTCGGTACAAAAGAGGTATATCTCAGGAATCCACACTTTCTTCGAGCGTGTAATCGATTGGTATCTGGTGAAATGGAGCGAATCGTCTTCGTATCAGTCATTCATACAGATATTGAGAGTGTTGAAGAGGTCCGCCGTGTTGTTAGAGAAACTAAACCAGATGTCGTTGCTGTTGAGTTAGATCATGAACGCTATGAGCAGCTCACAAACCCCCCAGAGGAGGAAGATATTGCTCCAGCAACAGGCGATGCGGCTCAAGATTTGATGCATCAACTTGCTCTATTGGAAAGAAGTTTGGGTGAAATTACTGGATCTGGTGTTGGAGACGAGATGTTGGCTGCTGTTGAAGAGGGTCGATCAATCGGAGCGAAGATTGCTCTAGTTGATAGACCAATGTCAGCAACGATTCAGGCGATGATGAGGGTTCCAATGGATGAATTGTATCGCTTAACAGGAATGCTGCCTAATGCGACAAAGGATATCAAAGAAGGGGGAGCAAGTGAATTACTGAATATGCTCAAAGAAGATGGGGCTGTTGAAGATCTAATGGAACAATTTAGATCCGAGTTTCCAGGGCTTGCTGACGTACTCATTCAACAAAGAGATCAGTACGTGGCAAAAGCACTTGAATTCATTCTTGGCGATGTAGAAGGTAAGATTGTGGTTGTTCTTGGAGCAGGACATGTTCAGGGGGTCAAATCAGCATTAACAGCTTTGCTTCTAGAGCCAAATTAGAATTCTATCGCTTTAATCAAATCGTCAATGCCTTTGCCTGTTTTTGAACTAACTCTAAGAACAGGTATGGTTGCATCAACTTCACGGATATCTTGTTCTAGAGCATCGATATCGAATTCGAGCGCATCGACAAGATCTATCTTATTGATTACCACCATATCAGCATGTTTGATTGTCAATGGATGCTTGCGAACCATATACGGGCCTTCTGTGATACTAACTACAACAACCTTCTTTTCAGCACCAAGTGGATATCCAGCAGGACAAATCAGGTTTCCAACATTTTCTATGAAAATCACTTGATATTTGGATAGGTCGACATCACGAAGCGCAACTCTCACCATTCTTGCATCCAAATGGCATGCAGTACCAGTGTTAATTTGAACAGTGTCTACACCATGAGAAGCTACTCTGTCAGCATCTATTCTTGTCGCCAAGTCTCCAGCTATCATCAGAATTCTGTATTCGTCACTCAGGTGTTCACAGAGAGCCTCAATGAGCTGTGTCTTGCCAGTACCCACAGAACCCATTATATCAATGACAGTAATGTCATGTTTTTCAAAGAGTTCAGCATTAAGAGATGCAGCGTCCTCATTCGCACCAAAGAGGTCTTTTCGAATGTCTATCTCAACGGTCTTTCTTCCATTTTTTGAGTCGGCCATGATAGTCTAACCTTCTATTTCCACAAGCTCGAGTTGTCCTTCTTCGGGATATAGGTAGTTTCCAATTATCGGTCGAATGATGAGCTTCTCAATAAGAATTGCTGGAACTACCCATATGAGTGTTTGAATCATGTCCGCAATGGCTGAAGCTATAATTATATCGATAACAAAACCGTATACTGTTGATATCAAGAATGTCGGAATGAATCCGCCAATAATGGGTGCTCCAATGATCACAAGGAGATTGTACTTCCAAGAGTTCCTATCAGATACAAGGTGAATCGCGTATCCCGACCCTATACCCAAGCACATATTCCCAATAAAGGGTAGTAACGGAGGTTCGAGAAGAGCCAATGATCCACCAAAACCAGTTATCGCTCCAACAAGAATACCACCAGGTATTCCTCCAATTACTCCACCCAGGAGTGAGAAAAGGAAACCAGGTGTTAGTTCAACAAGACCAAAAATCAAGGGGATGCGGACAAATACTCTTACAACGATACCAATCGCTGCAATCAATGCAAGTGTAGTTATTGCAACCGTGTTCTTCCGTAGTGGTATAAAATCCATCTATTGGTCCTCGTTGCGTAAATCATTGATGCGTTTGCGGCCAGCTCTGCAACAAGAACTTTCTGGTTTCTTCATACCATTCATCTAGTTGGGTCAATATCTCTTCTCGTACTTTTTCAGTAGATTTTGCGATATACTCGTAATAATACCCTCCTCTCTCGATAGACTGGGTTCTACGTTCAACTAAGTCCTTCTTGTGTAGTCTGTTCAACACACGTTGTACAGTACTCCGATCTTTCTCAACCACCACTGCAATTTCCTCTACAGTTTTTGGACTGTCAATCAGATAGAGGTAGATAGTTATCTCGCTGTCTCGCAAACCAAATGCACAACATAGTAAATCTTCTTTCTTGTCAAAGCTCTTACTGAAGAGACCGACCATAGATTCTCGCGCCTTCATCGTTGGTTAAACTGTCAAAACACATCAAAATAAGGGTTGTGTAATGAGTGCGCACAACCGGTTTTTGAATAATACTGTAGTTCAAAAGTATTCCTTACAGACTCAGAGTGGTGCACCAGTATGGATTTCAGTTCATTCAGAGATGGCTATAGTCAAGATACAAGACATGACGGTGGTTCTAGACGCCTTCAGCCAATCAATCTCGCTCCCCTCAAGGGAGCTATTGAGGCGGATCCTGTTAGATCGAGGGTTCTTCGAGTACTTATAGAGGACGGAAATTGGGTTACAACCACAGATCTATTGAGAGCTGCACGTCATGAGCGTCCAATTGTCGGAGCTGTGACTATAGGGACCATCTTGAACGGTATGAATGAACTTGTAGCATCCCGATTGATTTTGAGTAGAACCTCACCTACCTCGGGAATAGATTGGGCAGAGTGGAGAATAAATCCTGATTGGTTAGAACCGACAAGGAAACTACTCCAAATGATGATGCGTCCTAAGTTCAAGCCTTCTACATCAAAGGATTTCCCAGGCAGGGATGAAAGACTGCTTGAAGACCCCACGTAGTAATCTTTACTCATTTATGAGTACCTAACCCTAGATGGGTAAATTAATAAGGGGACCATTCGGGCAGCTTTTGTATGGTAGACTACACCACTCAAGGGAGTTCTAAATTGCTGGACGAAGAAGAACCTCAAGACTTTGAACTCACAGAGGTTTCGGAGAGTTCTGATAGAGTCAGAAAAATTGCTGTGGGGGGAATACTTGCTTCTATCTCAGTTGCAGTAGCTCCGACAGTAGGGTTCATTGCAAGAGTCGCTGGATGGGGAATAGCATTCTTCGACCATGTTTCCATCTTCTGGATGATATCCTTCCTGATTGGGGGTCCTCTGGTAGGATCAATCAGTCTAATAGCAGGAGGAATCGCTCTCTTTCCCTTTGATCCATTCGCACCTTTTGGACCAATCTTTAAGATTATTGCGACTTTGCCTATGATGCTAGTCCCTTGGTATGGTGTTAGAAGATTGAAAAGCGAAGAGAGGGGAGAAGCCCTTTCTAGACCCAGATTCTATGCTACTCTGATGTTTTTTGCGTTATTATTACGTCTTGCACTCATGATTCCAATCAATGTAGCATACATGGCTCTGGTTGCTCCTGTTTTTTCAATTGAGATAGTCATTAACATGGGAATAATCCTGAACTTCTTTCAGAGTTTGTGGGATGCATTGATTCCATTCATCATTGTTTACCCGACTGGTGTGTTCAAACATTTCAAAATGTGGTGACCGAAAAAAGGTATCATGAACAGCTGGAATTCGCTTAAATACACAGACGAAAACACATAGTTAGACATCTCTCTGTGTGAGTTGGCGAATCGTGCGACGCTGTGAATTCTGTGACAGCCCAGTTCCGGCAGATGCAACTGTCTGCCCAGTCTGTAAAGAAACAATAGCTGAGGAAACCCTTGAGAGAATTCTTCCTATGTTGAAGAGACCTGAATCTCCAGAAGTCCGATTCATGGGAATTCGTGAGAGAATGTGGGGAATTGTTAGAAGACCATCATCTACATACAGAGATATTGGACAGCGACCCGATGCTGCTGGACCTTTTGTGTTGATTGTGTTTAATGCATTAATTATGGCCGGACTCTTTTTGTCTCTGTCATCAAAAATCACAACCACTGTTATTGTAAATGCAACAACTTTAGAAACAGCCCCAGCTAATCTGTTATACTCTCCAGATGGCGGAGTTTTCTGGAT
>JAEOUL010000249.1 GCA_016839345.1 Candidatus Thorarchaeota archaeon
CGAGTACGATCATGTTCACTTTGGTGTGTACCTTAATGACGAGGCAATCTGTCCCAGACTAGTGATGGGTGAGGACGACTACAACGAGATCATGCTGCTGATTCAAAGTTTCCATTCGACATGGGAACTCTGCTATCCATAACATGGATACAGAACTAGTCAAGAGCCTCAGGTACAACCTGCTGGATATGACCTAGGGACTCCTTGGCTTCATCTATGGTCAGCTCAAAGATGATTGGTCCATCAAACTGGTCCTTGACTAGCTCAAGGACGAGTTCACGCAGAACTGTATCACTCATTTTTCCTCGACCGAGAGCAACATGATCTTCTTGGACAGCTGTTTCATCATCATCCTTCGCGGCATCCTGTAGATGGATTTCAATGATTCTATCCTTATGTGTTTCATAGAACTCCATGACCGACTCTATGCCTGACATTTGGGCCAATAGGTGTGCAGTGTCAAAACAGATACTGGTGTCTAGGTCATCAACTACCTCTCGTAGGATAGTATATGGAAAGTCCACATTCTCAACTGCAAGTTCACGGGGATTGATTTCAGTTCTACTGACGATGTCTTCAATACTTGATGCTGTAAACCCTGCTAGAAATGAGGCTATCAACCGTACGAGGTTGGGGTCATACTTTAGAGTTGCAAAATCTCTGGCAAGATCACCTGTAGCATGTAGGACATATGCTTCTGGCTCGAGTGGTTTGGCAAGTTCGATTGCCTCAATGATACTGTCGACACTCCCCTTTCTAACATGCTCGTTGAAGGTGGCCAGTTCTATAGACCAGAATGGGAGATGGGCAGTATAGGAATGGCCTAGTTCTTCCTTTAATTCCACCAGTCTGTTGATTGATTCGGGTGTGATTGAACCTGGAACTATGTGTTTTGTATCCATTGTGATTTCTATGACAGAGTAGTCATCTGACTTTGCATCTCGCACAACATCTGCAACATCAAGACGTGAGAAGTCTGGAACACCATCGACAATTACTCTTCCAGCAACGTTTCGAAATTCCAGAGCGGTTATACCAAATCTAAGAGCCATGATTTTTCCATCTCCGCATAGTCTTTGTGCATGTCCGCCCCATAAACTGTGTCATCATGTGAAACACATATACGACGCCGAATCATCGGAGAATTGGTGACGATATGGGAATCACGATTCGATGTTTGGCACATGCAAGTTTTCAGATTAGGACTGCGGATCAGAATATCTACATAGACCCCTCTACGAAACATACGGGATTGAAAAAGAATGATTTCGAGCCTGCAGACCTCATCCTTGTGACTCATGGTCATGAAGACCATTTTGACAAGAAACTGATTAAGGATATCCGTAAACTGGGAAGTCCAATAATCGCTCCTCCGAATCTGAAGAGAGAGCTCAAGGGAGGAGTTGTCTGGGACTTGAGTCCCGGTCAGTTCATGAAGATGATAACAAGTGATGGGACAATCTGGGCAACAGAGGCATACAATGTAAAGCGATTCCGACCTAATGGAGATCCTTTCCATCCTAAGGGATTTGGTGTGGGATATCTTGTCAAGCTTGGAGAGAAGAGAATCTACCATGCTGGGGACACCGATATGATTCCTGAGATGGAAAAACTAGCTGAAGCGGAGGTGGACATTGCTCTGCTCCCAAGTGGAGATACCTATACAATGGACCTCGAGGAGGCTGCAGAGGCTGCTTTGGTCATCAAACCAAAGATTGCCATCCCTATGCACCTTAAGGGTGCAGATCCAACGGCATTCAGAGAAAAAGTGGAGTCTCAATCGGACATCAAAGTGATCATACTTGGTGAAGGGGAAGAGTATACTCTAGAATAGAGATAGCTAGAAGAACAGGTGGCAGTGCTACCTGTTCGCTCTGAGCCAGTTTTTTATCTACATCTTTTGAAGTTCGTGGGCTTCAATAATAGGATCTACCTCGAGGACTTCAACCTTAAGCATCTTGTCACCCTGACGAATGCTTTTTACAACATCTAGTCCTTCGACAGTTTTTCCGAAGACAGTATGACCACCATCAAGGTGTTTGGTCTTTTCTCTGGTTAATACTATGAAAAACTGACTTCCTCCTGTATCTCTCCCAGCATGCGCCATTGAGAACGAGCCAGGTTCATGTTTCTGTCTTGGACCATCGGTTTCACAAGGAATTCTATAGCCCGGACCTCCTGTACCTGTCCCCTGGGGACAGCCTCCTTGGATTACGAAGTCGGGGATGACTCTATGAAAAGTCAGACCATCATAATATCCACGCTGTGCGAGGGTCACAAAATTCTTGACTGTGTTAATGGCGTCATCATTCCATAGCTCCCCAATGATGTCACCTTTGTTTGTCTGTATCTTGATCTTTGTTGGCAAAATTCAATCGCCTCTATTTTTCGCTCCATCGCTCCTTCTTAGCAGTTCCGGAATATGCGATATTCACATGGTTATGCCTATCTGCTTATTAGCGATTCTGGAGTTTTTTGCATGAGCAAATGACTATCGAGAGAGAGTATACTGAAGGTAGGACAAAGTTCCTGAGTGCAGATGTAGACTATTATAGTGAGAATAAGAAACAACCAAGCACTAGTCTACCTGTTTTTTATAATTCACGAATGCGACTTAATCGAGACCTCTCAGTACTCTTTCTCTCGGCTTACTTGAAGAAATACACAATCGAGTCGATGTGTGAACCGTTGACGGGTTCTGGTGTCAGAACACTTCGGTATCTCAATGAATGCCCCGGTGAGTTTCATGCTAAGATGTTCGATGCTAACCCTCTTGCTGTAGAAACAGCTCGAAGGAATGTAGAGAATTTAGGGTTAGCAGAGAGGGCTGAGGTTATGCATGGTGATGCGAAAGTACTACTATTAACAGAATCAAGAGGAAAACGATTTGATTTCGTTGATGTTGACCCATTTGGCACACCAGCTCCATACCTCAATGCTGCAATTCAGTCTCTCAGCCCTAAAGGAGGGCTCTTGGCAGTGACTGCCACAGATATGCCCGTTCTGTGTGGGGTCCATCCAAAGATTGCTCTACGCAGATACGGAGGTTTCTCAATAAAAGCTCCCTTTACTCACGAGATTGCTATTCGGCTTCTTAATGGATTGATCTATAATATTGCAGGAACGAATGATTGTTCAATGGAACCATTGATGGTGCTGAGTACGGATCACTACATCAGAACTTGGGTCAGAATAGAAGCAGATCGGACCAAGGCCAACCGACAGACGAGCCAGCTCGGTACAATTCACTATTGTAAAGGATGTATGCACTCAGAGAGTATTCCAGTTCCACGGACTTTCACGAATGAGAGTTTCGATCACAAGATAGAAGATTGCAAGGGACCAATCAAAGTTGCAGGACCACTATGGAATGGACCTTTGTTCAATGGGGAGTTTCTTAAGAATATACTCAGGATATTTGAAAAAGAGGAACATCGCTTTTACCATAGACGTGTTGAAGAAACCTTGGAAAAGATGATTGAAGAGTCAAATTATACGGACAGTCCGTTCATTGATATACATGCACTCTGCGATTTTCATGGTCTAATACCACCAAAGAATCAGGAGGTCATAGATCATCTGAAGGGTCAAGGATTTGGAGTTGCAAGGACTCACTTCAAATCTACAGCGATTAGGACCACAGCATCTGTAAAAGAGATGACATCTAGCATTTCTGAACTCAACAAAGAGGAAATATAAAATGGGTAGACCAAGAGGCGGAGAAAAAGAGCGAAAAAAGGAGCATTACTATCAGGCTGCTAAAAGACATGGATATCGGAGTAGGTCAGCCTACAAACTAAGACAGATTGCAAAAAGTCACAAACTCCTTCTAGGTGTTGACCGTGTAGTAGAACTTTGTAGTAGCCCAGGTGGTTGGACTCAGGTATTGCGTGAGCTTGATCCCAGTCTTCAGATTGTTGCTGTTGATCTTGATGCAATGACTCCTCTGGAAGGTGTCAAGTTTGTTCAGGGAGATATCCTAGAAGAAAGAACGATTGATAGGATTAAGGCACTGACCGGAGGATCTGTTGATTTAGTTCTCTCTGATTGCTCACCAAAAGTAACAGGTCATTGGGAATTGGATGTCGCAAGACAACTGTCTCTTGTTGAAGGAACTATCGATATTGCTCATAGTTTACTTGGAAAGAAAGGAAAGGTTCTATCAAAAGTGTTTCAGGGTCCAGGCTTTCAAGAATTCATGCAAACAGTTCGGGAGAGGTTTAACTCTGTTAAATTGATCAAGCCTGACGCTTCACGAAAAACTAGTGCAGAGATGTATCTTCTCGCTAAAGGACCTCGTGGAAAGCCATCCAGTGAGGATACTTAGCTTGTAACCAATGTGTCTGCGCCCATCCATTCCTCAAGCTCTCTACATGTAACAGGACTGTCGGGTTGTCTGACACCACATCTGCCGATTTTCAGGCAATGGAAACACGGGCAGCCGTCCATATCAGATAGACTACTGGGTTCAACATCATCGGCGACTGCGGTCCGAATTGTGTATCTTTCTTCTTTGAGTTCTTGTTTTTGCATTACGAGTCCCTCGGACATCAAAGTTTCAATTGTTGTTGTTATTGTTTCATTATCGATACCCAGTCTATCCGCGAGTTCCCCGATTTGTAGACCATTCTCACCTGCATCACGCAGAGCGTTCAGAATCTGGTCGGAATCGTTCATCACAATGACCTTTGGATTAGACACATGGCAACATCAAACGAAGTACGCAAGACGATATTTAATTATCGGAAGCTGCTCTTCATTTTCGGCAATCGTCGTATCGAATACGACATTCATGTACACAAGTGGACATCAATTTTTCTTAAGATAAAGCATCTGACCGACTAGCTTGTGAGGATCAGTTTTCCCTTTTGGTTTCACTGCAACATATGGATTCTTCACTGGACCAAAAACATCGATAATGGTTCCAACTTCTTGAGCTTTCTTATCCAGGACCACTGAACGGCCTCCAACTGGCGGGGTTTTGTCAGTCTGAATGATAATTGATCCACGTTTCGAAATGTGGAGAACTTTACCTAGACGTCTCAATCAATTAACCTCTGAAACTACTTTCGGTGTTTTTTCTTTCCTTTCCCTTTCTTCTTCTTTTCATCTTCAAGGCGTGCAGATTCACGCTGGGCTACTGCTCTTCGAATGCCTTTTGCTAACATCAGCAAGACGCGTTTCTTCTTGTGATTCTCAGGATTGTCTAAAACTAGGTAGCCTTTCTTATCACCTGGGCTACGAGAGTATCTCTTGTCAGACTCGATATCATAGTCGAAACCAGAAGACTTAGCGGCAGTTTCAAGAATTTTGATTGTCACATCTGGAGCTGCAAGATTACTGGGAACTCTTCGGCCCTTTGCTCTTGCGTAATTTTTTTCAAAATATGCAGGCCAGATAATCAACATTCCGTCACGTTTTCTCATTATACCAGACTTCCAGTTCTGTTTGTTCTCATAGTGTTGTACTTTTTACCTTTCGCATCTGAAAACACTATGGAATGTGAAAATTCTGACAAAACGAAGAACTTGATAAGCGATTTCACACGCCAAATTTCAACGAACCAGAAGGGTGTACACCGACTTGACTAGAAAGAGCAAAGATGTCTACTTCTCAGAGATTGCGGATTTAGTTTCTTCAAGAAGCACTTGTATGCGGAACCAAGTCGGTGCAGTCATTGTGAAGGATTCACAGATTCTAAGTACCGGATATAATGGCGCACCCAAGAAACTGTCACACTGTGAAGATGTTGGTTGCATCAGAGAAGAATTAGGAGTGAAACCAGGTGAGCGACATGAACTCTGTAGAGGCCTTCATGCTGAACAGAATGCAATCATTCAAGCTGCATTTCATGGTGTCAGTGTCAATGGCGCCAAAATATTCTGCACAACTAGACCGTGTAGCATCTGCACGAAGATGCTCATCAATGCAGGGATTCATGAGATAGTCTACATCGAAGAATATGAAGACGAACTGGCTGCACAACTCGTTAAAGAGGCAAAACTGAATCTTCGTCGTGTCGAGATTCCTAGAAAATACGGAAGAAATTCCAATTAGAAACAACTCCACATCTGGAAAAGTTAAAGAACAAAGTGGTTCGTCACACCAATAACAGGTGTTCCTCTAATGGGTGAGCTTCGAGATTTAATTAGCATTCATGACTTGGATAGAAAAATGATTGACCATATCCTTGACACTGCAGTAAAAATGGAATCTGTGGCAGTGAATAGAAGTAAAGAGTTGGATTCAAAAATAATGGCCGTTCTCTTCTTTGAACCCTCTACTCGTACACGTCTATCTTTTGAGAGTGCTATGCTTAGACTTGGTGGTAGTATTCTCGGTTTTGCTGAGGCAGGAACATCTAGCGCTGGTGGAAAAGGTGAAACCCTAGCAGATACAATCAGAACAGTGGAAAGGTATTCTGACATTATAGTAATTAGGCATCCACTCGATGGTTCTGCGAGAGTGGCGGCGGAATTCTCAGGCATCCCAGTTGTAAATGCTGGAAGTGGATCGGAGGAGCATCCCACTCAGGCACTTCTTGATTTGTATTCCATCAAGAAGATGAAAGGTAAGATAGATGGTCTTTCGATATCACTCTGTGGCGACCTCAAGTATGGTCGCACTGTTCATTCTCTTGGAATGGGACTGAGTCACTATGATGTCAAGATTAAGCTTGCAGCACCACAATCGCTCAGGATGAAGCCCACAATCATTAGGGAGATGGAAAAAGCGGGTGTGGATGTGGTTGAAGTTGAGAGTGTTGAAGATGCGGTCAAAGATGTTGATGTAGTCTACATGACTCGCATCCAAAAGGAGCGATTCCCAGACA
>JAEOUL010000002.1 GCA_016839345.1 Candidatus Thorarchaeota archaeon
GAGCCACCACATCGGATTCCGATATCGTAGTGATTTCTTCACCTCTCGTGCGAGCTTCTGCGGCCTTGACCTTCTCGAGAATGTCTCTCACCACTTCCCTACCTCTGTCATGGTCCATATCGCTAGATTCGGATATCACTTCTTCTTCTTCTTCTTCGTATTCCTCGTCCTCGTATTCTTCATACTCATCCTCGGTGGGAGGCGGCTCGACAGTTTCCTCACTTTCCATTTTGAGTTGCTCAGAGGCGACTTCGCTAGGAAGTACATGTCGGGCTTCCGAGAACCCAGTTGTTTCCGAAACTGGTTCTTCTTCTGGTTCCTCTACAGGTTCCGGTACCGCAATCTCGTCTTTCTTTAGAAGAGATGCTCCACAACGAGTGCAATACTTTCGCATCACATCGTTTGCCTTTCCACACTTAGCACACGTTTTAATCTTCAACCACTCCTGAATTGTAGAATGATGTCCAGACCTACGTAACTTCCTTAGATATACATTTGGCGTATCCTATTATCTATCTGAACTCGTAGATAATTGAAATGTGAAGGATAAAATTGAATGAGAAAAAAGGAGAAGAGCTGGTGAGATATTAGCTTCCGAGTCAATACAAGTTATCTCATTGTCTTGATTCATTCGTAGATTGTATCTCTCGAATAATGAGTGGTTCTTATCATGTGCTCCTGATACGTGGAAAGAATCGACCTGTTCTCTTCATATATTCAACATACTCGTCACCGAATGTATCCAGCAACATCTGTTCTTCTTTCCTTGCAACAAATGGAAACGGGATGATTAGTAGGAGAGCAAAGCCTATCATCAGAAAGTTTGCAGTTAAAAGAGAAACTCCAAATGAAAACATATTGAGAATTGTGTACATCGGATGGCGAACTCTTGAGTAAGGACCCTCAGTGATCAAGGAATGACTCTCTTTAATCTGCAGACAGGGGGAGTATTGCCGTTCAAGTGTCTTATGAATCCACCAGAGGAAAGGAACACTTGATAGCGTTAGAAATACTCCAATCCAGCGTATGAATTCAGGATAGGTGGCCATCTGGGACCAAGCAAACCACGGTAGGTTGAGTAAGTACAGAATAACTGTTCCAAAATAACCAAGAATTGCAATGCTAATGGTAATTTCAGCTTTTCCAAACTCCTTTCGTTTTTCGATTATATCGGGTTCAGATTGCTTTGGTTTTACAAATCGATAGTATCCTCTAACACTGAAGAACAGAGCATATAGAGCAACAAAGAGAAGCCTGTAGAATGTTTCATCAGCCATTGGATTAAACCACCTATCTAAGATAATAAACCATACTCATGGGTCAGAAAAAATACTAATAAGTCATTTTATCCATGCCAGGATAGTAAGAGTTCATCAATGCTAACAAGGAGTCTGAAACGAAGTGCCAAAGGTAGTGCCTGAGTACAAAGAAAAAGCCAGAAAAAGCATAATTCAAGCTGCTGCACGCACGTTCACTGAAAAGGGGTACCACAAGACGAAGATGGACGACATTGCTGAGAATCTAGGTGTCAGTAAGGGGGCAATCTATCAGTATTTTAGAAGTAAGGAACATCTCTTTTTTGAAGTAATAGACTTCTTCTTAGAATTTCGGAAAGACGAGGTCATGTCAATCATTCTATCAGATGATCCAATGAGAATTGCTTCTGCAGAGTTTATCGAGATGAAGATTGAACGGGCACTTCAATCCAAGTCCTTTGGACAAGACCTATTCCATGAAGCTGCAAGAAATGAATTGCTCAGAGAAAAAATGGCTGAAATCTATCAAAAAAGCTATGATGAATTCATTGGACATATTGAAGCCCTGAAGGATAAAGGGGTCATTAAGAAGGATGCAGATGTTGGCTCTGTTTGGCGAGGAATTGTTGCTCTTCGGGATGGACTGATCAGCTCTTTACTCCTAGGGGCAAAAGTTTCGGATGTAAAAGAAACATGGGTGAAGATAACCAATATGCTTCTCAGCGAAGTTCTTGCTGAAGTAGAGAACAAGTGAAGGGAACAACAGATTTCGATTTGAATGGTTGTTGATGTGAAGGAAGGAATAGGGAGATGGTAGTCTTGAAACCACCAACTCATCTACTCGTATTATTTCATGGATTTGACCCATTCCTAGACTGGAGCACAAAGTTCTTTCATACACTCCGTCTCAGGGTTCATAGAGTCAGGTTTTCAACTGCCTGAAAGTTAAACTGTTTTTGCTTTGATTACAGAGATTAAAAGCATCTTTTTTTGGCGTGATTGGCATGGTAACCACTATCAATTATTACGTTCAAAAAAAGGACCATTGGCTGAAATTCTATCGTGACATTATGGAGAATAAAAGAGTTCAACGCTCTGTGCTTCAGAAATATTTCACTCCCGAAAAAACAGAGGATCTGAAGTCAAGAATGCAACAGCGATTTGAAGAGCTTTTGCCCCAAATCCCAGATTTCGGTAGAAAGCAAATAAACCAATTCTCAACGGACATGGTTAAGACTGCGCTCTCTTTAGCGTTCTATCAGGTCGTAAAAGAAGAAGGATTTCAACTTCGCGAGATTGGTCAAATGATCTTTGAAATTGGTGAGGCATATTATGGGAGCATGAACCCAATTAAGAAATTCATAATGCGTAGATTCTACCTCGCTTCATCCACTCCGAAAAGAATCCAGAAGGCGATAGAACAGAGGAAACTTCCTCTAGATCCTGAAGACTATCATTGTACTTTTGTAGAAGGGGATAATGAGAATCTACTCTTTGGTGCAGACTACACAAACTGTGGAGGTCTCCATTTCCTAAGACATCAGAATGCACTGGAATTAGCTCCATACCTTTGTGTGTGTGATTATCCAATATACAGAGCAATTAACATAGGTTTCAATCGCAGTCAGAATCTTGCAATAGGTGGAACTGCATGTATGTTTCGTTTCTATCGTAAGTATC
>JAEOUL010000250.1 GCA_016839345.1 Candidatus Thorarchaeota archaeon
ACCAAAAGAGGGTCAGGTTGAAACCTCTGAGGAAAAACGAATAGATGAACTTCTTGAAGATTTAGAGAGAGAGGCTCGAGAAGAAAGAGAAAGAGAAGCTGAAAAGTAAGCCATCTTCCAGAATTATCAGGTGTATTTCTATTGTCGATTAAGCTAGTAGTTTTTGACGTGGACGGGACACTTACGAAACACAGTAGTATATGGTGGAGACTCCATGAGTTGTTTGGAACTACAAAGGAAGGGAAGCATTACTACGATCAATATTTTGCAGGAGAAATAACCTATGACCAGTGGGCTGATCTAGATGCAGCTCTTTGGAAAGGTAAACCTTTGAAAAGAGTGATGGAAACAGTACATGCTACAAAGTTGGTTCAAGGTGCAGATGAAACTATTCAGGTTCTGAAGAATCATGGTATAGATACTGCAATCCTTTCTGGTGGTTTGGACATCATGGCAGATGATATTGCTAAACGGCTGGGCATTGACTATGTCCTAACCAATAGACTCCACCACAAAGATGGAATTTTGACTGGAACAGTAGACAATCTCGTAGCTTGGGGTGAAAAGACTCAGGAAATTTTGAAGATAAACGAGCATTTTGACGTGCCTTTAGAAAATACCGCATTCATTGGGGATGGTCGAAATGATATGGGTGTCTTCTCTATAGTTGGTCTTTCTATTGCAATCAATCCGGAGTCCCCAGATGTTGCTGCGGCGGCGGATATTGTGATAGAAGATGACGACCTTCGTGCAATTCTACCTTATATCATATCGGAGTACCAGCTATAAGAAGCACGAATACATACGCTTGAAGCAAAATAATCATTGCACCCTCAAAGAAATCTAATTTGTGATCATCTGTTATTGCTTGTTTAAGAAACCAGAGACTTCCCGCAATTACCATAATCTGAAACAGAACGTATCTGTCCAAAGGGATTGGGACGAACATTCCTATTCCTCCCATAACAAGCAGTACAATCTGTAAGATTCCACCAATTAGATTACCAACCGCAAGACCTACCTTTCCCTTTGCAGCAGCGATAACTGCAATACCATGCTCTGGAAGTGCTCCAGCTGCACCAAGAATCAATGCTGCAATAGCCACTTGGTTACCAATAAGTCCAATGGTGCCATGATAATCAGCAAGTAACATCTCTATAGAATGTGTGAGAATTTCACCAGCAAAGAATATCCCAATAAATCCAATTACAGCTAATATAGTAGCTGTCCTCCGTGAATGACTTGGTTTTGCTTTTACTGCACTTTCCACGACATCACCTGTCGTGAGGGCACCTGCATATATCAGATAAGACAAGAAAAAGACGAAGGATGCCAAGGGAGGAAATCTTGGGTCAACTGGTGCATCTGGAGCCACCATGTCCATTACTCCCAAGGCAAACATACTCAGCAGAGCAACGAATGTCCATCTAATCAATACCGAATCCTTCTTTATTGCTTCTTCTGGAACATCCATATCCTCCTTTCCTCTTGTGGATATGATTATGGTGAATCCGAGAAGAAGCATGTTGAATCCTGCAGCAATGAGAACCGACAGAACCGCTATATCCAGAAGATCTTGATTTCCTGTTGCCCACCCATCGAAAGCAGCAATTCCGCTGATTACTGCCTCAGGCATATTACTTGCGAGACTAGATAGCATACCCGCCACATAAGCCGTGAATCCTAGGTGTCCTGCTGCACTCTCCATACCTTCTACAGCCCACTCTGAGGGTCTAAAAGCCAACCATGTGCCTCCAACTAATCCTAGTATAAGGACAATGGTAGGCTCAATCCCTGTGATTCTTAGGTAGAAATAGAATATCAGGAGTCCAAGAAAGAATACTAGCTCTTTTCTTCCAGCAACTAGGGAGTCTCTTACTCTATGATAATGCTTGCTGCTATCAGTAGACTGTTCGATTTGAATTTCCCCCGTTGGGTATCTTAACAGTTCCTTGTTATTCTTTTCCTGAATATTAATAATGCTGGTTTTCTAAGCACCAATAATCATATGTCGATGTATCTTGCACCGCTTCCAGTGTTTAACAAAACAACATCTTCGTCATAATCAATCTTGCCTGAATCAACTAAATTACTCAGTCCACAAATCCCCACTGCTGTTTCTGGACAAATATCAAGACCCTCGAGTTTTGATGCCATTCTTCTTGTAGGTTCAATATCCTGTTCAGCCACAGCAACTGCTCCTCCACCCGATTGCCTGATTGCATTAAGAATCAGTCTCCCTGCAAATGGACTTGGCACTCTAAGACCCAAAGCTTGTGTTTCCCCATTAATCCAAGGATCGACAATATCTATATCTTTCTCAATAGCTCGAACAATGGGTGCACATCCGCCACTCTGTGCGGCGAACAATCTTGGTCTTTCACTGCCAATTAGACCGATTGCTTCTAGTTCCTCAAAAGCCTTCCAAATTCCGATGATTGCAGTGCCTCCTCCAGTTGGGCATATAATGGCATCAGGTACTGACCATCCAGTCTGCTCAGAGATTTCGAATCCTATAGTTTTCTTACCTTCAACACGATAAGGTTCCTTTGTGGTCGATAGATCTGTCCAGTCACCATCTTGTTTCATCATTTCAGCTGCAGCATCCGAAATGTTACCCTCGACACGTGTCGTTACTGCGCCGAACAGAGCGCACTGAGAGAAGAAACCATAAGGTGTGTCCTCAGGCATGAAAATGAATGATTTGAGACCTGCAGCAGCGGCATATGCACTTGTTGAAACAGCAGCATTTCCTGCTGAAGGTAAAGCAAAAGCTGTGGCACCAAGTTCATAATGTTTTGAAACCGCTACACAAAGCCCCCTGTCCTTGAAACTTGTTGTTGGATTTTGAGCTTCATCCTTTATCCGAAGCATACGAAGACCTAGATGCTTTCCGAGTCTTCTTGAGAGAATTAGAGGTGTCCATCCTTCACCCAGACTTATGATGCAAGATGGAGATTTCACTGGCAATAGCTGTGAGTATCTCCACATTGAATTAGTATCGGAAGGAAATTCGTTTCTAGAAATGTCCTCCCTAACACCTGCGATATCATACATTGCAAATAGAGGTGATCCACACACACAAAAGGTCGCAGGTCTCTCAGCTGTGTGTTTTCTCCTACACTGCGGACATTCAAGATGAGATATATGAGATATCAAGAAGACTCACATTCATTACATGAACACTTAGCCTTATTTGTAACTATCACTCCTATTTCTCGGAAATACAACAAAAAGGGATGCTTATGGGTGAGCTAAAACGAACAACCCTCCCATTTACTTCATTGGTGGGTCTTGAGAAACTTAAGCTAGCCCTAATTCTAAATGGTATAAATCCCCTCATTGGAGGAGTTCTTGTATCTGGACCAAAAGGTACAGGAAAAACTACGGTGGTCAGAGCTCTAGCTGACTTGCTTCCCGAAGTAGAAGTAGTCGATGGTTGTCGATTTGGCTGCAATCCACACCATCCTGATTTATTGTGTGCTGAGTGTCGCGCTCGTTTCGACTCTGGAACGAAACTCAAACCGAAGGTCAGAAAAATGAGAGTGGTTAATCTTCCTCTGTCAACAACTGAGGATAGGTTGATTGGAGCTCTTGATATTGAACGCGTTCTGAAAGAGGGAATTCAAGCGCTCAAACCCGGGATTCTTGCAGAAGCCCACCAGAATGTCCTCTACGTAGATGAAGTCAACCTACTTCCTGATCATTTGGTGGATGATTTACTTGATGCTGCAGCCACAAAGATCAATGTGATTGAACGTGAAGGAATCTCAATCGCACATCCTTCTGATTTTGTTTTGATAGGAACTATGAATCCAGAAGAGGGTGAGTTGAGACCTCAGCTATTAGACAGATTCCCCTTACATGTTGCTGTTGGTTCAAATCACACTATCGAAGAACGAATGGAGTTAGTTCGGAGAAATCTGGAGTTTGAAGATAATCCTAACGAATTTCGAAAAGCTTGGGAAGAGAAACAGAACCAACTCAGGGAAAAGATTATCCAGGCAAAAGAACTACTCCCGAAAGTTATTCTCCCTGAATCCAACCTCAGAGCAATCGCAATGGCTTGTGATGCACTAGAAGTTGATGGTGTAAGACCTGACATTATCATCTCCAAAGTCGCAATCACAAACGCAGCACTAGAAGGACGAACAGAAGTTACGCTTGAAGATATGAAGATGGCATCGCAACTTGCTTTAAGTCATAGAACTCGGAGAGGAGGTCTCTTAGAACCTCCATTACCTGATGATGTGGATCAAGCCATCACGAAAGCTGCTGAGATAACCAAGAAATCCGGGCCCCAAAAATCTCCTACAGAAGTTCCACCTGAAGACGATAAATCTGGTCCAAGAATCAGTGGGGGACGATTTGGAAGGGGAGATCAGTACGCTCAATATGGAAAGCAGGAAGGCAAAAAAAAACTCCGGAAGGAGTAAGAAGACCACAGGGCAATCCCATCAAAGGTACAATATGTGCAATCATGATGGTTGTCATTTTCATGTATTTCGCTTGGATTTTTGCAAGTCCTATCAACCTACTTTTTGGAACACAGTTTCTTCAATTCCCCACTCCTGCCGCGTTAGTCATTGACACTCTTGTTATTGCACCTCTCATGTGGTTCTTCATCAAAAAATGGCTAAGTGTAATGACTCGAAGAAAAAGTGGCCCAGCAGCTGGAATTGATACTGTTGAGCCTGGAGAAGGGAAACCTGAACCCGGAGATGAATGGGGTCTCGCAACAAGACCGTATGAAGCCAGGAAAGAAACTAAGGTATCAGGTTCAAAGTCAGATATTCGAGAAGCCCCCTTTGGTCTGGAAGATGATTTCTTTGTGAAAATGCCTGACATTGATACAGGTGAGGAATTATTTGATTTAGAGAAGCTACGAAAACGTGCAATGATACGGGCGCGAGTATCATCGGGAGGTTGGATCAAGAAGAGAGTCAGCTCGAGAGCTGTTGGTTCTCTCAAATCAGCTGATAGCATGAAGCATGGTCGGCCAATCAGATCTCGAATACCCCCTCGTGAAATAGGTAGCATTCATCTACCATCGACTGTGATAGCAGCAGTTGCACGCACTGGTCGAGCTCCTGAAGGTGGTATCACAATTAAAAAAGAGGACATTCGTGAAAGTGTTTTCACTGGCCGTACTCCCCTTACTATTATTCTTGTTATTGATGTTAGTCTTTCAATGAAAGGGAGTATGGAACAAATACGAAATTTCCTAGAGCGTCTGGAAAGTGAAACAAGAGGGTCTAAAGACAGAACGGGTATTGTTGCCTTCAAAGATAGTGGAGCTATTGAGATTCAAGCTCCTACAACGAACTGGAACAAAATCTACCGTGCGTTAGGTAGATTGAAAATCTCTGGACTCACTCCATTAGCTGAAGCACTCAGAAAATCTCTCGATACAATCAGAAGAGAACGAATGAGGAATTCCGACATAGAACCACTAATTATACTCATATCCGACTTCTCACCTAACATACCTTTGGCTCAATCTATAGGTCCTGGTCATGAGAGATACACACCAATCCAGGATCTTGTTCGTACAGCAAGACTTGTTCGAAAAGCCAAAATACGATTATCAGCAGTCACTGTTGATCCTGAACAATCTAAGTGGTCCAGGTTCTTAAAGCGTCCCTATCATGAAGCTCTCGAACTAGCAGCAATGCTCCGAATGAGAAAGGAGGGTCTCCAAGATCCCATTGAAACCATTCTCAAGGTTGATGAGTTCAGAAAGACATTTGGAGCTTACCTCGTAGCTCGAGCTGCAGGGGGACGGGCTTATCTTTCAACAGAACTAATGAAAGAGTCTTCAATTCTTGGGACATTACTCTCTTCAAGCCGTTCCAAGGCGAGATTGAGAGAACAGGACTTACAAGAGGTCGAAGCGTATCTTCCTAAGTGACATCATCATAGGATGCCTCTCTCGATTATGTTATTAGCAAGCTCATGTTTTCACACATGCGCACACGGTCTGAT
>JAEOUL010000251.1 GCA_016839345.1 Candidatus Thorarchaeota archaeon
TGAGGGAATCCTTACGACTCTTGGCGCACCTAATGAGATTGTTGAACAGACAGGTGGCACAGATCTCGAGGATGCATACCTCAAGATTGTTGGTGGAGTGATTGATCGCGAGACCCTCCTAAGCTGGAGGCAGTGAGTTGGTCAGAGTCTGGTGTGCAATTGCGAAAGCAGAATTCCTTGTTCGAACTGCAAAACTCCATCGATCTCGAAAGATTCTATATCCGCTAGTAGTTGGCATTGCTTTGGCATTTGGACTCTTCGTCGTTCCTCAGATACTTGGATACTTCTTTGCAAGAGCTGGTGGAGCTTTTGACATAATGTTAGCCACATCCTTTCCGGGACTGCTTCGCACCATCATGATGGTCCTCTGGATGTTTATTCTCATTGTTCCAATTTCGAACAGTTTAGAAAATGTCAAGATTGGACAATGGGAGATTCTATTCAGCAACAATGTGAAGACGAGAGACCTACTCTTTGGTACATTTGTAGGAAGAATTCCTGTCTACGGTATCTTTGTCCTTGCTCTGGGACCAATCGCAGTTGCTCCTTTTGTCTATGCATATAACGTATCGATTGTTGGACAACTGTTGATGTATCTGGTTATCTTCTTGTTTGCCATTGTCACAATCTGGCTCTCGACAGTGTTCAGTACAGCAATCCATGCGAAGATTGGTTCATCCCCTCGAGGAGATGATGTCGGCAAAGCACTGAGCTGGGCACTTGTTCCTCTCGTAGCACTACCTGCTATGGGGTCGATGTATTGGATAGACAGTGTCGTATCACTGCTGAATCTAGATGTATCAATGATTCTACCTTCAACTTGGTCTGCGGACATCCTGACATGGATAGCGATGTACACTGGGTCTCTCAGACCATCATCAATTATGAACCTAGAGCTCTATTGGTTTGCTGTGAGTCCCATCGTTGATATGCTACTCTTAGGTATCTTCTCAATCACAGTTCTCTTCATAGGATTCAAGAGTGCAGATCGTCTGTTTGCGTATGGCGCAAGTCCGGGAAGTCAGAAGGTTGCACGAGCAGGTCCAGAGAATCTCTTCATAAGAGGAATCAGAAGAGCATTCGGGGGGAAATTTGGTACAATCGTCGTTACATCCTTCAAGGATTACTCCCGAAAACTGCAGAACATCGCTAAACTATCATATGGAATATTTCTAGCTATTCTCATTCCATTATTGATAGGCTTTGGTCCCTTTTCTACTATGGTTGACGATCCGATTTTCGTTCCAGTCATGACATCAATGATGATTGGCATGATGTTGGGCATTTTCTCAGGTATCATTTTCGGAGGAGTTGGGTTGTTCGATAGTCGTGATCAACTCTGGATTCTGAAGAGTGCTCCAAGAGGAGTTCCAAAATTCATTGTGGCGAGAGTGATATCCTACATGATGGTGGGAATACCTTATGCTCTCTTTCCTGCAATATTCTCAGGGCTCATGCTCAACTTTGCGGTGACAGACATCCTATTGGTCTCTATGTTTGTCTATTCCATAGTGTTGGGTGGCATCTTTATTGGTGTTGGAATCACGTCGATTAATCCATCATATGAAGACACATCGAGTGGTGCCTTTGTCATTAATCAAATTGGCACATTATTCTCCATGATGATCTGTGTAATTTTGTCGATAATACCCGGAATTCTAATCGCGATACAACAAGGGCTCTTTGGTTATGCCATGATAATTGCTAGTATTCCAACTCCAATCATCGGTCTCGTAGTCCTGATGTTTGGGATGATTAGGTTAAATGCTATGGAGGTTGGCTGAACTCATGAAACTAGTTAGAATATCTTCATCCATCCTCCTTGTGATACTTCTGGTAATGATAGTAGTCCCGGCAGGTGAAAATGCTGCTACAGCTGCTACTACGCAGGAACACAGCTTCTCATTGAGTGAAGAAATCACTGGAGTTCCGTATGTTTGGCAAGAAGTGAATGGATTCTGTTTCCCCTCTGCACTCTCTATGGTTTTACAGAGCATGGGGCTTGATTTAAGTCTCTATGACATCCTCGCAGCATCTGGGTCAGGGTTCTCAATGGTTTCAATCAGTGTTGATGAAGCTTTGACATTCCTTCCTGGTGTTATGGTCAGACAGCTCCCGTGGTTTGAGTTCTTCACAGATCTTTACGGTCTGGATATGCAGTTCTATCTGGATTCAAGTACAGAATACGGATACAATGCACTGCAAATTGTAAGGGGTTGGGGATCGAATGCCATTGACTATCAATACTCAGAATCAATTTCTCCAATGAATGTAATGCGAGAGTCAATCGATGCAGGTTATCCATTGGCAATATCTGTTGACACATACTACCTTCCACCCGTAGACTGGGACATCATTAGAAATAATGTTGGACCCTTGCAGCCTGGTGGTGTTGGACATGCTATTGTGATTGTAGGCTACAACGATACATCTCGAACAGTGCGGGTCCACGATCCTGGAGTTGGGTTGATGGAACCATATTATGGATATCCAGATGATGGTCGATGGAACTATACTATGCACTATAGCATACTTGAAAGTGCATGGCAATCCTGTGGTTATGTCACCTTCAGAGTATCGAATGGTACAGGACCGGTAGCAGATTTCGAGGATAGACTTGCATCATACATTTCACAGAGAATGATCGGTAACCGTTCCGCATATTTTGAGGGTTATGAGAATTACTTCTACCTTAGTGCAGGAACAGATGCTTTCAGAGGGATGGGTCTTGACATGACTCTGGAAGCGATACGTGACTATTGCTATAATTTCATGGAAGTTGACAAGCCAATGGCAATTAGAATGCTAGGGCATAACCTTGAGGCAATGATGACAATGCAATACCTTGCGTATCGAAGCTCCCTCGATTCATTACCGGACCTCCTTCCATCAATAGACCTTGAAGTATTCCTTGATGAAGCTGAAGAAGCACTCGTACACATGGAGGCATTGAGCCATAATGCGTCTATGTCAGGTGGGATTGATATCATTGGTCGTGACACAATTCTTTACAATACCTTCTTCGGGATGGCTTCTAGCTTTGAGTTATCACATGATCTTGATGCAGCTATACTTGAGTTCACTGAGGAGCTTGATGAAATTGCGGAACATCTCTTTGCGATTGCTGATGCTTGGAAAGCAGCTGGTGAGGTTCTATCCAGTGAATTAGAGAGATCACAGCCATTGCTTGGTGACTATCAGATAGTTATCATAGGTGGAGGCGCGAGCGTTTTGGTTGTTGCAGTAATTTTGGTTATGTGGAGAAGATATAGATGAATTAAATATTCACTTAAAATAGGAATATTATTCATATGAAACCGGAATATTTATTAAACCTTGCACATCTGCACTATAGGGTGTCGCGTTCAGAATGAATAATCAAGGAGATGAAGTAAAAACAGTGAATGTAGTTCTATCAGCAGAGTTGATAGCTGACTATTTTCTTGCTGTGTCTCATCCCAAAAGAATCGCGATTCTTAATCTTCTTGCAGAAGAGAGCTTGGATTTCTCAGACCTGCTCAGCAAAACAGGTCTCCGAAAGACTGCGCTTTCCAATCAACTTGCTAAGCTCACTGAGAAGCGGCTTATCCAACGAGTGAGTCATGGACATTATGCTCTTACTAAGGATGGTAAGCATGTTCTCAAGGTGATTATTGATACATACAATAGATCTAGACATAGCAGAGAAGAAGAGAAGAAGAGAATCCTTGAACGCTACTCCTCACGAAGTGATGAAACAATGACAAAGGAAATACAGGTGGAGATAGTACAACTCGACCCTATGACCGTGGCCAGCGTGCAAGCTATTAGCAAATCCCCAGAGGATGACGCTTGGAAGAAGATGGTTGCTTTCGCTGAACCTAAGGGACTACTAAAGGACCTGAAGAAGAACCCAATCTTTGGTTTCAACAATCCTGAACCATCTAAAGGAAAGGAAGAGTACGGATATGAGTTCTGGATTCGTATTGATCCTGATATTAAATTGGAAGAGGGTGTGACCAAGAAGAAGTTCGATGGAGGTCTCTATGCAGTAACTAGATGTAATCTCACAAAAGAGATTGCATCTTCATATCTTCAAGAGCATGGAATGCCTGAGAGCTGGGCTAATCTTCATAAATGGGTCGAGTCGAGTGGGCACAAGAAGGGTAATCATCAGTGGCTAGAAAAGTCAGTCAATCCAAACAAGCCAGATGAGGATCTTCTCCTAGATTTATACATGCCCATTAAAAAATAACCTTTGAGAGTGGAACACAGATGCTAACACCCGTCGGCTAGAAGAGTGCGTCGCGTCTATGCTCCACTTCTCTTTTCTTTTCCTGTGTACTTGTATGTTTCTATTCATGGGGGAAACAACGAATGAAACAATCGGAATCTCAAGCGTTGAGAGACCTCGAAGAGATGATTTGTGAAACCATTCCGAGGATTCGCAGTATCAAGAGTGGAACTACAGGTCTCTACAGCTTTGGATATGTGGAAGAGGAAGGAAAGGTGATAGCGCTGAGTCTCAGAGGTAAGAACCTCTCAACACTTCCGGATTCAATTGAAAAGTTGGAGCACCTAGAAAGATTGTATCTCAGAGATAATCAGTTGGATACAATTCCCGAGGTTGTTTGTAATCTCAAGAGTCTTCTAGACCTAGATGTCTTCAACAATCAAATACAGGTAATTCCAGAATCAATAGGTAATGTAGAAACTCTTGAGAGAGCTGACCTCTCTAGGAATTTCTTCAAGACTATACCTGATACAATAGGCAATCTAAAGAATCTGAAACGTCTTGGTCTTATGGATGTGCAATTGGAAGTTTTGCCAGATACTATTGGGAAGTTAAAGAATTGCTGGGATCTAGCAATATTCATCAACAGACTAGAATCACTTCCTGATTCAATAGGGAACATGACTGGATTGACCAGATTAGCAGCTCACAAGAACAGACTTGTTGAATTACCAACCACAATAGGGAATCTGACAACTCTGAAACAACTCACAATGAATGATAATAACCTGACTTGTCTTCCAAAAGAAATAGGGCACCTAATTGAACTAGAGAATCTGAGATTGGATGGGAACAAACTCGATACACTACCAGAAACCATCACACAACTCACATCCCTGAAAGGATTGAACATCACTAAGAACAACTTCTCGTCATTCCCTGATGGTATGGAGAAATGGATTGAAGGATTGGAAAGTACTGGGAGTAGAATTAGGATGAACAAGCAACACAGACGACTACTATTAGGAAATAGAAAGAAGAGGAGCGGCCAAATTGGCCGCTGTTTTTGTTGGTTAATGGTCCTTGCTCATGAGGATTGTAGAAGCTTGGAAAGTGAACTCTGCTTCAACCACAAAGCTCTGAGTCCAGTATGGTAGTGGAGGAGCGTCGCCCTGAGCAAGCATATCTTGCCATGACTCATCTGTCAAACGATCATCCATCGGCCATGTGAACTCATAATACGAGAACACTGCTCCTCTTGTAAGTACGACTTGTCCATCAATCGGAACTGCAACGAGTATCACCATCGGTCGCCCCACTGCTTCCTCAAGAACCTCTCTTTCGTTGGGATCAGTATGTACATCTGCAATCACTGCCATGTCATCATCCGCATCAGAAACCAATGAGTCGTCAGTTGGAAGTGCTACAATAGCTCCAAGGGTATCACCACTATTTTCAATCAATCGATACTCTTCGTCGCTGAGAGCTACTCCTTCAAGCTCCTTTATCGAAATAGTTTGGAGGTCCAGCAGGAAGTCATGTAGATGCTGAAGTTTGGATTCAATCAATGATGACAACAAGTCACGCGTGTCCAGGCCAGTCAGCATCATTTGACAGAGTGAAGCCAAACGAGCGTATAGAGCCGGAATTGGTTCAACATATCCCTTAACAGGGGGAGGCATGCCTGTGAGTTCCGATGTATAGGATTGTTTTGCATATAGGATTGTGTCATGACGAAGTTCTGCCCAAGAGGCAAGAGCTGTCGACAATTGTTTGTCAACCCATGCTTCACTCTGCATGAAGAAGGGATATCCATCGCCAGGATCAGACAACAAAGGAAGGAGAGAGTAAATCCATAGATAGTATAAGTTGTGAGTCCATTCACTCTCTGTCATATTCCCGATTTTATCCCATAGCATCTCCATCTGAGAGGTGTAGTTCACATAGTCTTTCTCGCTATCAAGCAGTTCCCAAGCTCGGTCTGAACCGAATGCAGCCATGACATCAAGACCCATTGGCATCAGACGTGGATTCCACATGGTTCCCACGTTTGTATATACAAGTTGCCCAAGGATGTAGCTGTCAGGAATGTATCTCTGACCCATGAACCTGAGACCCATTGTCTGCGTCAAAGTCTTATAATCTGGCACTGGATGACCTAGAATAAGCGGTTCCCTGAGTTCCAGTGCTTCATTAATGAATTGCTCAAGTAGAATATCATTGTCTAGGTCAGAAATTTGAACCTCTGCTCCATACAAGCTCTGGATAACAGTCAGATATTCTGCTGGAACAAGATCATCTGCAGACCCAACGAAGAACGCAGTCGGTTCGTAGAGTGCATCCCAGACATCCAGTCCCATAGGACTGCCAGGAAGACTCGGGACAGTTTCGGTTAGTGCTAGTGAGATAAGAATAGCCTGGGCAGTGTTGTCCATTCCTTTATCATTTGGTAGTGAAGGAAGCTCTGGTTGCAGTCTGAATGAAACTCTACCCAGCCACATCATAGCCTGGAAGTATCTCTCGAGGCGTTCACTCCGAGTGTAGTGACCTCTTGGTACAAACTGAGTGAAGTCCTCATTATATTCCATAAACCACTCATCTGTCATCTCGGAATGCTCATCGATGAGCTGTAAAACGGTCGCTACTGCAGGTGCAACCTCACTTGGAAATGTTGGAGGAATCACTGTTTCATTATCTAACAATGTGAGTGCAATTGTAAAGAACATCAGGTTTCTTAGAGCTGCATCTCTCCACCTTCCCTCGGGAGCCACAGTATACTGGGAAAGTGATATGTCCAAGAGAGCATCAGTAAGGTTGCCAAGTAGATTCCAGAATGAATAGACCTCAATTTCCCTCAGAGCTAGATCATACAGAACATGGTATGCATGCAGGACAGCATCAGATGATACAAAACTTGGGATATTCTCATCATCGTTGAGTGATAGTATCTCATGTATCTGTTTGTACTCTGATTGAGGTAGCACAACAAATCCACTATTTACAATGCTTTGTGTTGCTCCTGCAGATAATGTTGGAAACTGCCCAAGATTTACAACATTAGCTAATCCACTACTGATTGTATACGCTGGAACGTTTGGATCAAACGATTCCTCATAGGGTACAAAATCAGCGAAACTGCCTGATACAATGTGATCAATTGTATAGGTTGGTTCATTTCTATGATTCACTTGAGGATTCCAGAAAGCCCCTCCAAGGAATCCTAACGTGGTCACGAGAGTTACTGCAAGCAAGGTTGATGCAATCCCTGCTCCCATGATTTTCCGCTTAGTTTCAGAATCTAGAGCTCTAATTATCACTGGAATCATAATGTTTCATACACAACATCATTACTTAGTACTATAGATTAGAACACCGTTTCTAGATTTTAGAATTACAAATCCAGTCTGCTTGTCAAAGGAAAAATGCGTTTGTGCCAATAAATTAATTGGAAAGAAAAGATAGAAAGAAGTGTGGAGCTTCGGATGAGAGAGCTATCTGATGACAAAGTAATAGAGTCTGAATTGAGGGGAACCACACTTCGAGTTTATTGGTACATGCTCTCGCAGAATGAGGCTGTAGGAGTTAGAGAAGTTCAAAGAGCCATTGGTATGTCTAGTCCTTCTGTCGCCAGCTATCATCTAGGCAAACTTGTTTCACTCGAATTGGTGGAAAAGAAGCCTGACAACTCGTATGAGGTAAGTCGAGTTGTCAAGGTGGGAGTCTTGAAAAACTTCATTGATTTTCGAGGAAGATTCCTTCCGCGATATGTGTTTGTAGCGATCTTTTTCACAGCGTATACACTAGCTTATTCTGCACTGAGTCTTATTGCATATCCAGGTCTTTTCGATCGGTATGTAGCTATCTCAGTTGGGATAATCGGAGCATTGTTTGCATGGATTGAGAGTATCCGACTCTGGAAGCTGAAACTGTCTTGAATCAAGATAGTTCACGCCTACGTGGAGTGGACGCTGCAGATACGACTTCAATTCTATCCTTAAGGAATGCTGTGCCAGGATTTTCAGAAAGCTCTCTGACTTGATTCAATATGGTTTGGGCTTCTTCATCATGACCTTCAAACAACAGCATTCTAGCTTTGAGAAGGAGTGCAAGACCCAAGACACCAGGTAGATCTTTCTTTCTTGCCATATCCTCCATCGTAGTAATCCTATGTAATGCGATTATGCCTTCTGAATCAGGACCTTCCATATAGTGCTGAACCTCAGTTTCTGCAAGCAAGAACAGGCATTCGTTCATTCTCGACTGTCTTTGGAGTTTTTCATTGATCTCAAGTGCATTTTCGAAGTTCTCTAATGCCTCGGGTAAGTTTCCCTCTGCTCGCTCAATCAGCCCTCTACACAGATATACATCAGACATCCAAGTTTCACTTCCAGATTTGAGGACAAATCCAGTTCCGACATCAAGATATGATTTGGCTTCCTCAATCCTCCCCAGCATCGCAAGAGCTGCAGACATGCACAGATTCGCAAGTACTTGTACAGCTATCGATTGAACACGAGGGGACATCACGGGTTTTGAGGTGAGGGCTATCTTTGCCCATTCAAGTGCTTCCTTTACATATCCCATTCTCCTGAAGGATCGTGAGAATGCGGATGGGCCTAGATGCTCCCGACTTTTCAGATTGAACTTATGTCTTCGTTCAATAGTTTCCTCGAAGGATCTTACGGCGGCGTTGTACTCACCTCTCGCATCGAAGATTAATCCCAGTACACCAAGCAAATCTGTATATCTGTTAAAACATCCAAATTCTTTTTCTTTTACAGCGCACGACTCAATGATTTCCAATGCTTTTGATGGATCAGTACGAGATAGGATATGGGCTATGTGTGATTGTAGTGTTGAACTAAAAACGACATCATCATGAGTCAAAGCATGCTGCACAGCAGATTCATAGGCTTGCAGCGCTTTTCGATTGTCGCACTCCACATAATATCTACTGGCGATAAAGAAGAATACATGAGATCGAAATGGCTCAAGTGATTGGTTTTGTTGAATGAGGTCTGTCATTTCCTTGATGTTCTTATCTTCTTCTAAGGTTCCAACTGAGGAGCTTCGTATGTAGATCCATCTCAAACAGTATAAATCGAATAGTATCAAAGGATTTGTGTTGGTGGCTATTGCATCATCAATCTCTTTCAAAAGACCCTGCCAGTCATCTTTGTCAATCATTTGATGCTTGATGTTTTCAAGATGAATGATTGGATGTTCAGGAAAGCTGTCTAGAAATACCTTTTCTGCATTGTAATTCAATGTATTCTTTACGTGTGAATATGCTAGAAAAACCATTATTTCTGAAGAATCCGTAGACAGCACATGGTCACACAATTTCTCTGTAAACTCATCATAATTTCGAGATTCTTCAACGAGCTTTAGAACTAGTTCCTTTTCTTCTTCTTTAATGAAAGGTAGGGTGTTTGTTATGGAACCGAAAGGCTTCATTACTAAGCATTATGGAGTTTCTCCACAAAACTCCTTCTGTTTCGATTACAGTAAGGGGAGATGTTAGTCACGTACTGTCTTCAGTGCAAGAGTCTTCACTGTGTCCTGAAGCTCACCTAACTTTTCAGCCTGTTCTTTGAGTTCCGTATATAAGTCAATGTCCGCAAGTATCGTTTTCATCAGAAGAGCAGCAACCGCCTCAGACCTGCTTTTGAAGATCTCGAGTTTAACCAAAGCATCAAGAATCTCTATGAACTCCATACTCAGTCTAGTCATGACTGAAAACTCACGCTTGCCATCCATCTCATCTGAAATGATCTTACTCAGGATTGTTTCTCTCAGAGTTGATACTGCTTCGGGTTCTTCTTTTTCCTTCTTACCTCTACTCATGAACACTACTCTCTTATACAATCTAGAGCTAATTGGACCTTAAAGAACTTACGAAAATCGAAAGCTATCATTTTTTGATAATGTAATCCATAGATTATTCATCACATAGTATTATTATATTACAAATAGTAAAAAGTAATACTTATATATAATGTGATGGATGATGTATTCGGAGGAACTACTTTGAAAAAATGTTTGTTAAA
>JAEOUL010000033.1 GCA_016839345.1 Candidatus Thorarchaeota archaeon
CAGCTGCCTCCCTTGAAGCCACACTTGGTGACCTCTTTAGAGAAGATGCTTTTTCACCACTCAATCCTGCTTACATCTTGTTCAAAGTGCTTCTGGAGGATGTTCGCTGGCCAGTCAGTTTGACTACAATATGGTATCTTAGTGAATGGGGCTTTGCACTGATACAATTTGCATTCGTAATAGTCATCTTTGTGATCTCCTTCTGGGTACCTCGATGGTTCTGTAGATGGTTGTGCCCTGCTGGTTGGCTCTACAGTATCTTCGGAAGAGAATCACTGATTGGGATAGGGCGAAATCCAGCTCGATGTACTCCTGATACCTGTAACGTTTGTGAAGTTGTCTGTCCGATGAATATACGCATCAGGAGATACCCGTATCAGCATATGCATAGTCCTGATTGCATAATGTGCATGGAGTGTAAGAGTCACTGTCCTAACAATGCAGTTGTTTTGAGATTCTCATAGTTCAAGTGCACTTGATCTATCAACTAACTCACTAAATTTGCTGTTGAGTCGTTTAAAGGATTCAACAAGCTTCAATCCTAATTCAGTCACTCTAGCCCCGCCTCCCCCAATAGTTCCTCCTTTGAAGGTTTCAACAACAGGCTTACCTAGTTTCTTCTCGATTTTTCTTATGACTCCCCAAGTATATCGATAGGACATGCCAAGTTTCTCTGCTCCTTTTGTTATTGTTCCCTCTTCATGGATTGCTTGTAAAATTGCACATGCCCCTGGACCAAAGATATACTCGCCATCTTTTTCAAACCATAATTTGTAATTTGGTTGCAAATCGCACTCTGGCTTCTCCCTCTTAGACATTAATGCTACCCCCTTTAATCTCTGAGATTATTGGTGTTGATTGAAATGTCTTCTAATGGCCCCATCTGAGTCTTTCGCCTTTCGTGTCTTTCTTGAAAGCTTTCTTCACAATTTTCCAATGATCTGCACATAGGTAGGTCTTTCTTGCTTTTGCATCCTTCACATTAAGACCGGAGGAAGAAACACTCGGCATTATTCTCACTGTAGCAAAGGATCTCTTTGATGGTTTTCGACAGCCAACAATACTGCATTCTTTTTCGGACGACACTTGTGACACTTCGAGTGTGTAGCAGTGTTTTGACATTATAATGTTAGCGCATATGGTCTAATCGTGTCCAGTTCGAGGTGTCAACGCTGGTCCTTTAGTGAAGTCAAACATTATTCTACATTCGCCTTCCATAGAGAGTTTCACCACGCGCGTATCATCGACAAATCCTATTTGGCATGCTGACAGGTCATGCTCTTTAGCTACTTTTTTCAAATCTTCTAGACTTTCTTCCTTGCTAGCAACTAGGAATCCTAAGGAAATGTACATACGAAGCCAGTCTTCAAGAGATATATTCTCAGGTTTCGCTCGATCTATTGCATCCAGATCTATGATTCCTCCCTTCCCTGAGTATTCAAGCATCATAGATGCTGTTCCCACTATGCCTGCTACCGAAACATCCTTTGATGCAGTGACGAGTTTTCTCTCTGCAATATCATTCATCACCGTTAGTCGTTTTACAACAATTTCAGATGGTCGGTCTGTAACAGAGTCCCAACCTAATTGGTAGTGTGCACCTCTTTGACCAGTCCTATCAAATAAGACTACAAGAATATCTCCATCATCTGCACCACCTGCAGTTAGAATATTTTTTTTCTGGATAGTTCCAGTTGCAGATCCAACTACATATGTTGATGTGGAGTTTGGATTTGTATGCCCTCGAACAATGGGAACTCGGAATGTGTGTGAACCTTTAATTAATCCATCTAAAATTGCTTCCCCAACCTCTGATTTTGAATATGAAAGAGCAACTGCGAATGATGTAGGAATCCCCCCTGCAGCGTAGATGTCCATTACATTTGCCAAAACTGCGTTGAACCCTGCGGCATGAGGATGCTTAAGGCACAAATCTTCAACTATTGCATCCGTTGTAAGTAGTATTAACTCATCAGAGTCTGTACCAATCGCCGCTGAGTCTTCACCGAGGCCATGAGGAGTATCTCCTCTATATGAACTCAGTCTAAGTTTGTCTATAATGGAAGGAAGGACAAATTTACGGGATATCCCATCAAAACTAAGCAGTAATTTGAGAATGTCGTCGAGGCGAGTCAACGATGATCCCCCAGAAAATGAATCTCTGATTTTATGGTCCATTCAAGAAACCAATTGCGAATGCAGCCTGATTCAACAGTAACCCAAGACCAAGAAAAGTCAATCCTATCATAAAATAGATGAGTGCTCTCATTTCTGGACGAATCTCTTCTAACACATTAGTTCACCTTCGCACACCTGCGATTGACTTCGTGTTGCTTATAGACATTTTGGGACTTACCAATGAATAGGCAATCCCAATTAATCACGTCGTCCTAGCTTCTTTGCAATATCCTTTGGTATTGCATCTGGGTAATCCATTGATTTTGGTAGCGGTGCTGCAGAATCAACACGCTTTGTTGCTGGTTTACATCTTCCGTCATCGGTCATTCTTCTTTCCAAGCATTTCCCGAACTTGCACCATGGACCATCACATTCTTCATCAATCCATGTGCACCAGATTTCTTTCTTGTCTCCTTTCTTCCTGAATTTTATTGCAGGAGGTTGTTTATCACATTTGAAACTCTTGCAGGTCGCCTTACATTCCACATAACCAGTTGCCATTGCATCGCGCTCCTAGATCATGTTTTGCTTTCTTCATCTTTTCCCAGCCAGCTTCAGTAATTCATCTAGCCTCTTTTGCCCTCCTATCACTACTTGGATAGCACGTTCAAGCCTCGCTTTGGACTCCTCAAATTTCGGTCTTGAGATGTCGCCAATCTTGAATTTTGCATTCAAACGGTTCATCTCTTTGTCTAATTTTTTCAAGGTCTTATCGATTCCCTTTGAGCATTTCTTCCCAGTCCGAATTGCATCCTTGAGATTGGTTCGCAAGTCCTTAATGGTCTGAAGAATCTCAACTCGTTGCTCTTTGTACACATCCTTGTCAACAGTACCTGAAATCTCCTCGAGTTTTTCCAACCGTTGTTCGTGCTTATCAAGTGCCTCAAGAATCTGTTCCAGAACAAGTTTCTCTCTTACGGAAATGAGTTCACGCCTTCGAGTCTTTGTCTTTTCAAACTCGGACCGAAGGGTTTCAGCTCGAGTTGTTAGAACTGCTTTGTCAGATTGTTTCAGTTGCAGTGCTTGTCTTGTAGCTTTGATCATCTCAATCAATTTGTCAAATTCATCATCGATCACAATCAATTCTGCATGAGCAAGCAATATTGCAGCTGCTTCATATGGCATGTCCTCGATAATGACCTCAAAATGTGGTAGTGATGAAGGTTCGATATCTTGAATTTCATCAGAGATATTGACCTCTTCTTCATACTCACTAGTAAGATCTAGAATAGATTCTTCCTCTCTCCCAGGGAGAGGTTCTCCACAAAGTTTGCAATACTTCCCTTTTGGGACTTCTAGACCACAAGACGGGCATGAAACAAGTGGGTCTGGCATTTTTCACTCCTTCCACTACTTATCCGTCCGACCAGTCGGACCACTTAGCAATTTTATAATTCATGTAAGTGTACCAAGTCGACTAGCAACTTCATCGAGCTGGCCTTTTGTGGTGACTATTGTACTGACTCCATAGGTGGGTAGCACCTTTAGCTCCTCGACCAGGAGTGCTATTGCCTTATTGGAATCGATTTCCTTCTTATCCAAAGAACCATCTGGGAAAGTGAGTGATACCTCAATCCACTTTGCCTTGGTTTCATCGGCTGGGAACAGGCAATAGATGTAGTCATCATTACTACAAATAAATGAGGGAGAATTCTCCCAGGCTTGTGCGAGCATCGCACCAAACTCTTTTGCGTTAGCAGCTTTGTCAGCCATTAGGATTCATCCTCGGGGCTAGATGTTACTCAAAACAATACAGTTCCGAACTTAATTGTTTTGGCCATGGATTCCTGACGATTTATGGTCGATGCCACACAAATGAGTAGTGTGCAATCTCTCCATTATCCTTTACTGTGGCAATAATGAATCGTTTACGGACACTAGTTGCCAATCGACCAGCTCTGACAATATCCAAAGGTACCAAACCATCTTTCTGAGGAATTACATGAACTAGAAATGGCGCGTGATCCAATCCCGGACCCTTTTCGTACACTGCAAAATCTGTACCGAACTTCAGACCAGGACGAACGACATATCCCAAGTCTCGTAATTGTGAATATACAAGAAAACGGTCATTGAAATCATCAGAGGTCTTCTGACCAAGTTGGAGAATCTCATCAAGGCTCAGAATATGTTCATCCTTTGAATCCAAGATTTGGGCCTTTTCCTTTTTTGTAAGATATGCACATTCTAACAGAGATAATTCCAGAGGTTTGTCAAAGATAGATGACTTTGGTTTTCGGATACCAACTGGTTGTCCAAAATAGCCATTCTCGTAAAGCACCATACCGTGTTCTGGTTTCCAGACAATAGCTCTATCCCCCACTAATCTTCCTACCGCTACGATGGATATATCCTCTGTCAACTCAAGACACCTTATCACATATTTAGTGTCAACGAGAGAGCTCTGATAGTAATAGCTGCATCCTCACCAAAGTTAGATATGTCTTCCATCATGTTGATGAAGTCTCGGAATCGAAGGAGGATTCCTATAGGTATCTGTGCTGAATAGACCAAAGAGACAATGTCTCGCTGAATAGCATCAATCTTCTTTTCAAGTGCACAGATGGCATCAGCTCGTTTCATGGACTCTACCATATTGATAGACAGAAACCGCACAGCCTCTCGCTGCTGTGTAATTTCCTCCATGACTGAGTCGCTTAATTCACGAATCTTCTCTCTCAGTTCTCCTTCAGGAGTCCACTTATCCACAATTGCAGCCAGATGATGCAAGCACCATTCTGCTCCATCGGTTAATTTGTCATTATAATGAACGAGTCTGAGGAGGTCTTCACGTTGCATTAGAGTATGTGCTTTTGCCAGCTCATTCAAGATAGTTCGCTTCAGATCATCACCTTTCTCTTCTAGTGCAGCAATTTTTTCAAGATCTTCTTTGGTGATTGAACTCTTGCCATCTAACCAATCTGCTACTGCATTTGCAACCATCTTACTAGCTGAAAGCGCAGCACGAAAATGCTCTTCGAGCATTTGTGTAATATTACTAAGTTCTGAGGTCAGGAACCTATCATTATCCAGAACCATATCTAGCACCTCTCTGTAGATGGAAAGCTTTGGAGTATCTTTTTAATTCTTCTGGACATCGCCTATTCCGAGGAAAATTGCTATGGAAATATGGCAAATCATTGTAGCCATCATCCAAGGTCTTGTTGAATGGCTACCCATCAGCAGTGAAGGACAAATTATCTTTTACATCTCCAACTTTACATCTCTTGATCCAAATGAGGCGCTATCTCTAGCTGTCTGGTTACACTTGGGCACATCACTGGCAGTCATCGTCCGTTATCCTCGAATTTTCTTGGATCTGCTATCCTTGAAGGATAGAGTTCTCCTAAAACGACTAATCCTTGCTACAGTTGGAACTGTCATCACCGCAATTCCTCTCTATATCCTCATCAAAAACAGCATCTCATTGTTTCAAGGTATGTTACTGAATATCTTCGTTGGTGGTCTACTCCTAATCACAGCATTAGTCTTATACTTCCCAACGCGTCTGACCAATGTTAATGATAATGAACCCGAAACACGTGATGTTACAGATAAAGAAGCATTTGTTACTGGTCTTGTTCAAGGTTCAGCTGTTCTCCCGGGACTCAGCAGATCAGGAGTCACGGTATCTTCACTCTTGATGCAAAGAGTGGATAAGGAGACCGCGCTACGATTTAGTTTCTTGATGTCAGTTCCTGCTGTGCTTGGAATTCTTATGTTAGAGATTATCACAGGAAGCACTATTCCTGCGGATGTAACCATTGTAGATATGGTAGTCATCGAAGCAGTTGTATTCATAGTAGGTCTTGCATCGATGGAATTCCTCCTAAGGTTAGCACGAACTGTTAGTTTCTGGAAGCTTTGTCTGGTTCTTGCAGTTGTAGCAATTACTTTGGGTATTCCTGCCTTCTTCTAAGAGAGATTATTCACTTCGCTTCTGAAACATAATAGCTATCGGTGCATTTGCTTTTCTCCATTCAGCCAGTTTGCCTTCGTAGTCAAGGGGAATTGGGTGTCTGCCATGATTACCAATTACGATGAATAATGTATCATCTCGTGCTTGGCGAAGGAGGACCTTTATCCAGTTATCAGTCCGACGCACAATCTTTTCTAGGAGCGTCTTTGGAGGAGTGCGGTGTCCATATTGAGCATATAGACTCTCAAAATCGAGAAAATGAAGATACAATAACTCACTCTTGAAAATGTGTTTTGTAGCCTCGATATAGGTCGCCATATCATCCCGAGGATTGACAGTATATCCTGGTCCAAAGTTGAACGTGTGCATATCTTGTTCCCTGCAGATGACCTTGGTGACCTTATTGTGTGATTTTACAAAATTAATCAGATTGAAATCTGGATGTGGGCCATTAAGTAGTGTCTTGATCAATGGAACTGCGTACGGATCATTGGTTTCAATGACGGCAAGTGCCTCCATGTTTTTAATCAGAGCCTCTGGTTTATAGACGACTGCTTCAAAGAGTCCAAAATTGTCGATGACAACCATAACCACTGCTTTAGCATTAAATTTCTCCATGAGCTCTTGATTTGGAGGTAAGAGTCCATCAGGAACATCAATTCCTAGGAACCCTAAGATTGTTGATGGGAATTCCTTTGCAGTGGTTCTGACCTGTGGGAACGACATTCCTTTTCCTCAATCCTCTACTACCATATTCTATTATAGACACTCAATAAGTTTTGGTGAATGTCTATGTATTAGAATCTGATAACTAAGTATTGTGAATTCCTATTTAACCTATGGAAGGATTATTAGGGATTGAGCAATCACGCCCATAATGAGGTCTGTTCATGACTCTTGCAGATGTAGTTTACAATGATTCGGTTAAATTCATTCTTTCTGGTGGGAAAGGTGGTGTAGGAAAAACAAGTTGTGCAGGAGCGATGGCTGTCCTCTCTGCTAATCGTGGTTTTCGTACATTAGTACTTTCCACAGACCCAGCTCACAGTCTTAGTGACAGCTTCGATCAAGACCTTTCAGGTGGCGACATTGTTCCCATTAAGGGATTCAAGAATCTCTGGGGAATGGAGATCAATACTGAGAAAGGTATGCAAGATTTTCAAAAGACTCTCGGCCAGACTGGATTAGGTCCCGAAGCTGAGATGGCTACATCTCTCCTCGGTGACATGTCTGGAATGTCTCCTCCTGGTTCAGATGAAGCAATGGCTTTTGGAAAAATTTTGGAATTCATTGATGATGTGTCATATGATCGAGTCATCTTTGATACAGCTCCTACAGGACATACTCTCAACCTCCTAGAACTCCCAGATCAATTAGATTCCTGGTTGGGCAAGCTACTCACTATGCGGCAGCGGCTCAGTTCGATGATGGGTGGATTGAGAGCAATGATGGGTGGAGCTCAACAAGAAGACAACTCATGGGAGATGTTACAGCAGACGAAGGAGAAGATACGTGCTGCAAGAGATCAACTATCGGACCCTAACACAACACAGTTTGTGATTGTGATGATTTCAGAAGCAATGGCAATCTTGGAGACGCAACGACTACTAGCTTCTCTGAATAAATGGAAGATCCCAGCGAACCATATTGTTGTGAATCAGTTGTTTCCTCCGAATCCAACATGCCAATTCTGTACAAAACGATACGCGATGCAACAGAATAATCTCAACGATATTAGAGACCTCTATTCTGACCTTGATATTGTTCCAGTAGAATTATTTGATACCGAAATCCGAGGAATCGAGGAGCTAACTAAGCTTGGAAAAATACTAACTGGTGAATTGGAGGAATAATTGTGAGGCGTGAAACACGAAAGAAAATAATCTCGTTCTTCTTCATTCTAATATTCTTAGCATCCATGGCAGCAACAATCATCTTCATTTACAAGCCATGGGGTTGAAGTAGAATCACATGCCCTTTACACGCTTAACAACAGGTGGGCGAACTTTGTATAGAATTCTTCCACCGCAGTATGGGCATTTCACTCCGGGGAGAGTCTTGAGTCCTTCTGGAGTAACTTCTCTTCTACAACTATGACATGTATATACCACGGTGTGTCA
>JAEOUL010000034.1 GCA_016839345.1 Candidatus Thorarchaeota archaeon
GAGCCAGTGGAATTATCCAATTCACTCCCATCCAAGAGAAAGCCATACCCTACTTACATAAAACTAAGGAGAACGCTCTACTATTAGCTCCAACTGGAAGTGGTAAGACCGAGGCGGCCTTACTTCCTCTGCTACATCGTCTGCAGATGATGAAGAAAGAGAAGGAGCTTTTTGGTTTCTATATTCTGTATATTACACCTTTGAGAGCTTTGAATCGGGATGTCTTCAAGAGAATCGAAGAACTTTGTAACCATCTTGGATTTACAGTGGCAGTGCGCCATGGTGATACCACTCAGTATGCAAGAAGAAAGCATGCTATCAGTCCGCCGAATCTTTTGATTACTACTCCTGAAACATTACAGGCAATATTACCTGGTAAGAGGTTGAGATATCATCTCAAGACTGTTTTTGCAGTAGTTGTTGATGAAATTCATGATCTTGCTGGTAGCAAGAGGGGGACTCAACTCAGTCTGGGTCTAGAAAGGTTGGACCGTGTTGTGGGTTCTCCAATACAGCGTGTAGGGCTATCAGCCACGGTTGGAAATCCAAAAGAAGTGGCTTCTCTCCTAGGAGGTTGCAGAGCTGTCAAGACGCTTTGGGCAGGATATGATCAACGTCAGATGGACCTCGGAGTAGTTATGCCAGTACCTACGGATAAGCATAAACAGCTTGCCAAGAAAATATCCTATCCACCCCACTCTGTTGCCCGACTAGAAACTATTGTGGAACTCATTAATAATCATGAATCGGTCATTGTGTTCACGAATACTCGATCATTCTCTGAAGTACTCGGAGCAAAGATGAGGGCTATCAAACCGCCCTATGAGTTTGATGTCCACCATGGTTCACTCTCTAAAAATGCTCGCCTTTCAGCTGAAGACAGACTCAAGACTGGAATTTCGAAGGCAATTATCGCAACCTCAAGTCTCGAGCTTGGAATTGACATTGGGCAAGCTGATCTGGTTATCCAATATTCCTCACCAAGGGAGGTTTCTAGACTACTGCAAAGAAGTGGTCGGTCAGGGCATGGAATAGGAAGGTCGTCGAAAGGTATCGTCATATCAACAGTAAATCTTGATGATATCACCGAATCGGGAGTAATTCTTAGACGCGCGAAACAAAACAAGGTCGAAAACGCAAAAATACCCCTAAAATCATGGGATGTCCTCAGCCATCAAATTGCAGGCGTTCTACTGGACGTGGATCGTATCAATAAGAGTGAACTCTTTGAAATATGTCGTTCATCATATCCATTCAAACTGATGAACATGGATGAGTTCACACAGATTCTGAGTTTTCTGGAGGAAAGGAAGGTCTTGGAGATTAATGAGGTCGAAGTTACAAGAGGATCAAGGACACGAATTTTCTATTATGACCGTTTGAGTACTATTCCTGATGTGCGTCAAGTGAATGCGGTGGATATGACCACTCGCACATCCATTGGTGTGCTTGATGAAGACTTTGTTTCTTCGAATGTTGAAACTGGTTCGGTTTTTGTATTCAGAGGACGACCTTGGAATGTAATCAATGTTGATGATGAAACTGGTGAAGTGCTATGTGCACCTGCCTCAGGAACTGATAGTGAAGCACCTCGGTGGGTGGGAGAGATGATTCCTGTTCCTTTTGAGGTTGCGTCAGAAGCTGCAAAGATGTGGAACACAGTAGTGGACATGGATTCGAAGGCAGTGAGTAAATGGTTGGTTCGTGAATATGGGATATCAGAGGAAGCCCATAAACATATGCTTGAAATTCTGAAAACGAGTAAAGAAATTTTGGAGAGACTTCCTTCTGAGAATCAGTTCATCTTGGAAGAATTAGATTCAGGATTGGTCCTGCATGCTCCTCTTGGAACCAATGTCAATGAGACCTTAGGTATTGTGATTGCCGCTCTTCTGACGACTCGTTTTGGGGTTGAAGTGGCTGTTGAGAGGGATCCCTACCGTATACTTTTCACAGCAGGACAACGAATAGATCCTCAATGGGTTATTGATGTTCTTCAGGAATACAATGGTCAACAGGTTTCAGTCATCCTTCGTCTGGCAATGAAACACACGCAGAATTTTGCTTCACGATTTATTCACGTTGCAAGACGAATGGATATAGTACGTAAAGATGCAAAACCGAAGGAGATTCCTGTCAAATATTTGATCAAGTCTTTTGAGAATTCGCCAGTATTTCAGGAAGCAATGAGAGAGGTTTTAGATGATAAAATGGATGAGAAAAGGGTCATGGGAATATTCGATGCCTACTCGAAAGGGAAAATCGAAATTCATTTGGTAAAGACTGAAAATCCATCGCCATTAGCAAGACTGATCATAGAGGAAAAGACCCGATTCGAAGTGATGGGAGAGATAACTGAAGAGAACGAAGTACTTCGAATGATGGAAGAACGTCTCCTCTCAAAGAAATTCAGACTTGTTTGTATGGCTGAAGGGCATTGGAATTCTGTTAGAACAGTTTCAACATTGGAAGAAAATGTCACCTGTCCAATATGTGAATCTAGAATGATTGCTGTAGCTACTCCGACAAAGAATGATATTCCAAAGATAGTAGCAAAACGGATACGTGGCGAAAAACTCACAAAGGCCGAGGAGAAGGAACATCGAGCTGCTGCACTAACTGCAGAGCTCGTATCAACATATGGAAAGACTGCTCTGATTGTATTAGCAGGACGAGGAATTGGAGCAACTACCGCAGCTCGCATATTGAGACCGGGATTAAGAGACCGACTTGAGATTCTAAGAGAGATTGCAAAAGGAGAACTTCAGTATGAAAGAACTCGAGAGTACTGGTAAAACGAATAAACCGATGATTGTGTTTGCTGGGCGGAGTAATGTGGGGAAAAGCAGCACAATTCGGGCGCTCACAGGTAAGAAGGTACGTGTGGGAAAGAAACCCGGTAGTACTCGTTGGGAACTTATGATTGATTTTGGTCCAATTACGATTGTAGACATTCCTGGGTTTGGTTTTATGTCAGGACAGAGCAAGACCACTATTGAAGAAATGAAGAGCAATATTGTACAGAAATTAGAGTCTTGGAGCGAAAAGCTAGTATTGTCAGTCTTGATTATTGATATCTCCCTCTTCAGAGAGATTTTTGATAGGTGGTCTTCTCGGGGAGAGATACCTATCGATGTGGAATTCTACAGCTTCTTATCAGAGATTTCTCCAAAGGTGATTGTCCTAGCAAACAAGAGTGATAAAGTGAAAAAAAGAAATCTCACTGATGAATTGGATTTCTTGATAGATAGGCTCCAAGAAGTAGTACCAGCATCTAGGCCAATTGTGGTTTTGGCATCAGCTCTAAAGAGAACTGGAATAAAGGAACTCACCGAAACCATTGACTCTCTTCTGAGTGAACAAGGACTTGAAAGCCCTAAGTGGGCGTTCACCGCATCTTCTTGAATATGTAGAAGACTACTCCTATCACCAAAATAACTGTGGAAACGATTACTAGCGGTATTATGGCACTAGGAGGTGTTATAGACTCTTCAGAAAGCCAGTCCATTATATTCATGAAGAGTCGTGCATTATCACCCATATAGAACCATTTTAGGTCAGTTTCAGGATAGTCGAGGTTGCGTCCTGTGAACATGAGAGCAGAGCCAGAGATGACTATTCGACTCGACCCATATTCGAATGCAGACATCCAGGCTGGAAAAGTTCCGTTTATTGTAGAATAAGAAAGAGGATCTTGTTCAAAATCTGCAAGAGTCATATTTGGATGAGAATAATTAGCCC
>JAEOUL010000252.1 GCA_016839345.1 Candidatus Thorarchaeota archaeon
ATCCATTACAGGATCGCTCATGTGAATTCACCCCGTATGTCTACGGTCTACAGGAACTCCCTGTACCTTCTGCAAATAAACAAATCCTTGACAGCCTTAATCCTATAACTTCAAGCACACTCTTATGCATATAGGTGTTCAAGAGCATATGGCTACTGTGATTTGGGAAAATGAGAAGGGAACTTTCCTTAGAGTAATCGCGCGTCCCAATTCCAAGGAAAAGAATTTTGTCGCAGAAATCTCTTCAGAGGGCATTGTTGTCAACTTGAAGAGTCCTGCAAAAGAAGGTAAGGCCAATTCTGAGCTACTCAGAAGAATGGCGAAATTACTTAGAGTATCTACTGGAAATATTAGGCTTGTTACGGGCCATAAGTCAAAGGAAAAGACACTCCTGATAGATGGTTTCAGTTTGGATGATATCAAGGAAAAACTCGCAAGTGTGACATAGGCAGTTATATACAGGATTTGATGAGAGTCCAAGGTCACACGTGGACTTGAACCAATGGCATACCTTTGACTCGGAGTGAATAGCTATGAAGGACCGAACAAGAAGATTCCTGGGCTTTATTTTTGCAGGATTCATTTCTTATGTTCTCATAGCTATGGTTTTTGGTCGCTTTGTTGAACCCGCTGTTATCATTGCTCTTCTAACATCTCTAGTATTTCTCTACCTTTCCCTATATAGACCTCCACCTAAGTTTTCAGAACTCGTGACAATATTCTGCTTCTCTATTATCCTAACTCCCCTCAGCTTCAACATGGGTATTTTCTCCGAGATGGTGATTATTGCAATTGCTATCGCCTTGACGTATTTGGCAATCACCACTATTTTCAGACCAGATGTGACCAAGGCATTACTTGCGGGGTCATTTTTGGCTGGCGCAATCTACTCTCTGGTTCTTATGTTTCAAGGACGATGGTATCATCTTGATGTCATTATTGCTCTTGGCACAACCTTGACGCTACTCTATTTTACATTACATAGACCCTCAATGGAAATAAGAGAACTAGTCTTAATCGTATTCTTTACTGTCATCTATTTGCCGTTCAGTCTGGTTACCGGGATATTTTCAGAGATGACAATTGTGACCGTTGGAGGTCTTGTGATCTATTTAGTGATGACCACGGAAATTAGACCTAATCCAAAGAAATCACTGCTTGTAGGATTATTTTCAGCGGGGATTTTTTACACACTTGTACTAATGGCAGAGGGCAGATGGTATCATCCCGATGTCATCTTTGCGCTTATTCTTGAGATAACTCTTCTTTACCTATCAGTCTTCAAACCGCCGCCAGATAAGAAAGAATTAGGAGCAATAACTGCTTTGATGTTGACGTATCTAGTTCTCAGTGCCTACTTCGCATTCTTTACTGAAGCAGTTGTCATGGCTATTGGTGGTCTTGCTCTCTATGGTATTGTCAGGGCTGAGCCAAAATTTCCACTCACAAAAAGAGCATTGGGAACAGGATTGATCGTCGGAATAGTTATGACATTCATGGGCATCTACCTGGGTCTTAAGCTCGGAGTCATATTCCTAGTGGGTGCGGAGATGCTGGGTGCCATCTTCCTTAGCGTATATGGCAGGTATACTCGAGAAGAAAACACAGTGGTTGTTGCTATAGCAAACTCCTCGTCCATGGTTGCCATTGGGGTAATGCTCGTTTATCCAGCTCTTGCTATATTCAAACCTGAGAATCCTCTCTTCAATACAGCTTCCATTGCCTATGACCCGACAGCTACACTGTTGTTCATCGCAGTCACTACTGGTATCAGTGCCATTTTTGGAATCATTCTTTTAGCCCCATTGAGAACACGTTTTGAGAAGGAAGCTTGGCCTCAGGTACAACCTCAGGCGGAATGCATTAACTCCATCGGGGGAGATATGGAGGCGAAAAAGGCTGTTGGTGTAGGTCTAGCTGCATCAGGTGCATGGGTGGGTGCTACAAAAATCGTCGAGGGTACGACTAGTACATCTCTGGGCACAATTCCAAGAGCTCTGGCGCCCATCATTCCTGCCGCAAGTGCAATTCCCGATTGGATTGGGATAGGCAACTCGCCAATGATTGCTGGAATCGGATTCTTTGTTGGTTGGAAACGTGCAGTCGTCATGGGAATAGGAAGCATAATCTCGATTCTCGTATGGATATTCCTTGAAGGAGCCAGTGGAACAGTTACTTATAGTGCACACCTCAAAAGACCAGAAATATTGTATTTTGCTCTTGGTCTGTTTGTCACAGTGATTCTTGGAGATATTCTTAGTGGGAGAGAGGAGAAGAATCTCACTCCAGAGGAATTAGAAGAGAGAACTCAGAAGATTGATGGGGACGGAGCTATAGTAATTGATTCTCCACACAAGTCAGAGATGTTACCCAGAGTCCTCAGAGTGAAAGAGGAACTCTTCTCGATAGAAACATTCAAGGAAGAGATTCGAGAGATAGTAGACAATCCGAGGGAATACCTGCGTTCGAGAAGGGGACAGATACCTCCGTGGATTGCGATTTTTTCAATGTGTATATTCATGGTGATTGGAATCATAGTATTTTGGTTCCTTACACCATTCTTGCAGAGCCCGACAGAACCACTCCAGATTCATTGGCTCTTGTTCATCTTTGGTACACCACTTGCTCTGGTTTCAGCATACTTCACAGCCAGAGCTATAAGTGAAACTGGAATGCTCGCTGGATATATCTCAGATATTGTTGCTATTCCAGCCATTCTCTTCTTCAGAGTCACATTCTCAGCAATCACTACTTTCATCGGAATGCTTGGAGCAGTTCAGGATGCAGCCATTGCATTACTTGTACATTTGAAGCTAGGCAAGTTAACTGGCGTACGAGGAAGAGATATTGTGAAGGCTGTGTTTGTAGGCACAATACTTGGAACGACGGTTGGTTCATTAATCACTTTTCAGCTGTTTAGCACCTATGGTTTTGGTGGTCCTGATTTGCCTGCTCCTGCGGCACAACTCTTTGGATTTCTTGTGACAAGTCTGGAGGGAATTGGCGAGGGAATCGGGTTACCGGGATTAGGAGGTCTCGAAGGACTGGATCTCATCATTCAGTTTCTGTATCTCTTTGCATGGGCTGTTTGTGGTTTTCTTGCAGGTCGTGAGTTGAATAGAAGAGGACTCAGTCCAATCAGCCTTGTTGTGGGGGTTCTTATTCCACCAGCAACATCAGTAACTATCTTGATTGGGGGCTACATCAACTACAAATTCAAGAAGAAACAAGAACCAACAGTGAAACTCCCAGAGCATGTGTCACAACAGATTGAGGTATGTGATGCAGGGTATAATAACACCAGTCGAATACTTAGCGGAATAGTTGCAGGAGAAGCAGTTGTAACTGTGATTTGGGTGTTGTGGAGTGCTTTTCTTTAACTATGTTTATCCACATATTCTGCTAGTGATTGTAGAAACTTCGGGAAATCGTTTCTATCAAGACTAGCCCCCGCAGCTGCGGGATGCCCTCCACCCGAACTTCCATCCAGATCCTTGAGTATAATGTTTAGGGTCTTATTGAGATCTAGTTTTGTTCGTCTTCTGCGTAAGCTCATATCGACCTCTTCATCAGACGACCTTGCACTGATGCCAACCCTAGAGTTAGTTACATAGGCTGAGAACTTAGCGCTCTTACCACGATATCCATTGATGGGCATGTCTAATATGTATCCCACTTGACCAAGTTTTCTTGCATTTTGCTGGACATATCTGAATACTTCATGTTCAATCCGTGTTGCCTTGAGTGCCAGAGAAACAATATCATTCATGGAGCTAGGTTTGATACCCATGACTAATTGATGGACCAAATCCTTGGATTCTCTTCGATAATCAATCTCTTGAAGTGCTTGTACAAGTATTCCAGCTTCAAGATAGAGTGTACGTTTATCCACATCGTCGAAATGAGTCTTAGCAAACGGTGTATCATCGCAATAGTCACCGATTGCTCCATAGAGAGCTAGTCGAAGTGCATGTTCAGGTAGTGATTCGGCAAACTTCCTATATACTAGTTCGGCTGCAGATGGACCGGTTTCGTGAAACAAATCTACAAGTTTCTCGAGATCTCTATGATGTTTTGTAGTCATGGGGTGGTGGTCAATCCAGTGAATCTTTGTTGAGCTAGGAAACCTATCTAGTGCTCTAATGAGTTCGTCAAACTTCCTTGAGTTAATTGCTATATCACTTACAAGGACTACATCAGGTTTGTCTTTCGCCACACGATACATATCTTGATGAACCTGTGACGGTCGTGTAAAATAAAAATCTGAGCTTGGAAAAACCAGTAGAGCAATAGCACCTGAGGTTATGCCATCAAGATCACCATGACTCAATACAACACTCTTTGTCATTAGGAAGTTCCACCGGGAGCTCTAGCGCTTGAAGGTTTCTTCTAGAGCTCTATCCCATTCATCGACTTCTACCTCATCACTCTTGCGTTTTTTCCGCGCTCTAGCTCGGGCTTTACGTGCCTCTTCAGCTTCTTTCTTTTTGCGAGCCAGCTCCTTCTTCCTTGCTTTTTCAGCCTCTTTCTCTTCCTTTGTGAGTTTCTCTTTTTCAACAACTTCTCTTCTGGAAAACCAGCTGATGACCATTGCTGCAAACGGGAAGAGCAATACTACAGGAACTAGAAATAGCAATACAATTTCGGGTTGAAAGAGTTCTACACTTCCCTGAATACCAGCGGGCAAATTAAGAATCAGAGAAACAACTCCGGGACTCATCAGAATGAAGGATATTGAAACAACGGTGAGGAACCTTATTGCAGAACCAGTAATGGTCGAACCAATTACATACGATGATGATGGCGCTGCAGCTCTCGCAGTCAATTCGTCTCTTGCTCTAGAGTCGGTCTGAAGGAGTTCGTCGACAAAGATTTGAAGCCTACGAACATCAGATACTGCGTCAAGACTTTCCAGAGCGTCCTGAGTTCCAACTACCTTTCGTTCTATTGCTTCTCGGAGAAATGAAAAGGCTGTTGCACCTGTTGTACGACTCATTCCAGTGGTACTCACTTTCTCTCCACGTTCAATTGCATCCTGTTTTCTCGTGGCTTGACGAAGAGCTAGTAACTGCTTCTTTAGAGTTTCTTCACGATCCTCGACCGGTTTTCCAACAGAATAGCTATAGATCATTTGATAGCTAACTTCAAGATAGGCGAACGAAAGAAGCGCTAATGCCTGAGCTGACCTTCCAAGAAAGACAAGGAAGTCGTTAGGGAAGGGATTGAGATCCGGAACGATTAGCATTCTATAAGCAGCTAGTATAACGATTGCTTGAATCGAGAGAAACGCGCCGCCCACATACTTGTGTTCCATGCGAACAAGTGATTGTAGAAATAATGCTATTCCAATTCCTGCAAAGAGAAAATACAGGAAGAGGAACGTGTTGTCCCAGAGAGCGCCAAGAACTTCCATTAGATTTGACTGAAATGAAGTCCAGACTTGGGTGACGTTGGTCAACGGACCTGAGACACCATAGGGTTGCATATACCATGTTCTGAGGACTAAGGTATTATATAGACCAACAATCAGATCGTTAGGCAATGCTCCACCTGCGAAAGCCCCTACTAGACCACTAATCATTGTTGTAGTCATGAAGAAAACAAGAAGTGAAAGAAGTCTGAAGACAGTTACAACAAATGAATATGGGGCATCCCAATGCCAGAAATCGTTGATATCCAAGAGATAGTAAACAAGACCTGCCATACCAGCGAAGGTAGCGATCGATGCAATCCGAAGAGTCCAAGTGACAACCTTCAGAACATCGCCACCCCCTTCTGTTTTGCAGATTCATAGGTCTTGATGATTGTTGGTAAGAAATCTTCGGGACCAACGTTGATAACTTGAATACCGAAGCGTGCAAGTGCTCGCGCAATCTTGTTTCGTCGCTCCCAGAGTTCTTCAGAAACAGCTTCTGACAGCACTTTTTCAACTGGACCAAACTGACCTACTGGTGCTTCAAACCACGGACCGAATGGGCTAATCACCATAGCCTTATGCCCATTAGCCACAAGTGCCTTCATTGCATTAATGAGTGGAGCTGGACTCTGTTCCAAGTCAGTCAACCAGATAATCAATGAGCGCTTCTTACTCTTTGCAATAACATGTGAGATTGCAGTTTCATAGTCACTCCAACCGCGGGGTTCTGCCATGGCAAGTATTTCGAGTACATCATACATATGATTGGGCCTGGTCCCTGGGGGTATATAGCCATGAACCATGTCGCTGAAAACACATGTACCTACCAAGTCCTTTCTTTCAAGACCCATATGAGTGAGCAACACTGCAGCGCGAATGGCATATTCGAGTTTGGTATTCTCAGGATAACCATTGCCCATACTACCACTGCTATCAACCATACAGATGACCTGCACATTCTTCTCTTGCTCCCACTGTTTGATGACCATGTCCCCACGTTTTGCGCTTACTTTCCAATCAATGAGTCTGAATTCATCTCCGGGCACATATTCTCTGAAACCAGCAAAGTCAGTACCCATTCCTACAGTCTTGGTGCGATGTGCACCAAACATGAGACCGAGCTGTCTTTGTTTCCCTAAGGCCTCCATACGGCGGACATCTTTCCAGGTAGGATAGACCAGAACCTCGGTCTGTTCTTTCAATATTCGTTTGTAATAGTGAAGTCCAAGTCGATCACGCATAATGACCTCTGTGGGTCCGAGATAATAACGTCCACGCATCCTTGCTTGGAGAATGTATGCGAAAGTCATGCTACTGCCAGGCTCAATCCTAGAAGCTATGAAATTCTCACCAATGGCGAGTATCCATGTTTCAGGATATTGATCATGAACCTCAATAAAGTCGAAGTGACGTCGAGATGCATTACGAATTGTGACTCGAACACGGATGAAATCGCCTGAAAATACTTTGACTTTGTCAATTTGACGATCCACCTCAATACCAGCTAGATTAGCAGTCAGAGCAAAGAGAGGTAGTGTGACTACAAGACCAATCACAAGATAGACTCCAAGGAGTACGAGGTAGAAGTTTAGGAAAGAGAATCCACTGGTTAACAATAGAACTCCTGCGAAGACTACCACGAAACCTCTCTGAGTTATCACTAGCTAACGTCTCCATCGATGTATCAACATGATTATTTTGGACAGTCCACTTCGCCTAGTATCTTTGCTACTACACGTTCCACAGTTAGTCCTTCAAGCTCAGCCTCTGGCTTTAGAATGAGTCTGTGATTCAGTGCTTGAACTGACAAACGCCGGACATCCTCTGGCACAACATAGTCTCTTCCATCCATTGCAGCTCGGGTCTTTGCCCCATTCATTAAGACTAGAGATGCTCTTGGAGAACCACCAAGCAGAATCTGTGGGTCATTACGGGTGCGAATCACAATATCCCGGATGTAGTTAATGACATCTTCTTCAATGAAGATTGTTCTGCAAGTATTCTGCATTCTCACAAGTGCGGATGGGTCAGCCAGAACATTGAGATCTGTTGCTTCACCCAAGTGTTTCCTACGGATGACCTCAGCCTCTTCTGACTCCGTTGGATAGTCGAGTATCAATCGAAACATGAACCTGTCAAGCTGTGCTTCAGGAAGTGGATAGGTACCTTCCTGTTCCACAGGGTTCTGTGTTGCAATAATCAAGAATGGTCTTGGAAGCTTTCTAGTCACACCTTCGATTGAAACTTGTCTCTCTTCCATCACTTCTAGCAACGCACTCTGAGATTTTGGAGGACATCTGTTTATCTCATCAGCTAACACAAGGTTCGAGAACACTGGACCCTTACGGAACCAGAACTCACCTGTTCGCTGATTGAAAACATTACTCCCTAGCAAGTCAGCAGGGAGGGTATCCACAGTTAGCTGTATTCGTTTGAATGCACAGCCTAGGATTGATGCGAAAGTACGAGCCATGTATGTCTTTGCTAGACCAGGCACACCCTCAAGCACAACATGACCGTTGGATAGGAATGCAATTAGGACGTCCCGAAGAGCGTCATCCTTGCCAACGATTATCCGGCCGCATTCTCGAATAATATCACTCGTGACTTTGTGCACCTCATCAATCGACATAGTCGCTGTGGGATCCACCGTCACAGTGTCGTTCGTTTCTTCTGTTGTCAATTTTCTTCTACCTCTATTTTCTTGTATCAATCATATTTGATTGGATATTACGCATGAAGAAGAAGAGCGCCATCATTTCGCTCTCCTTGATTTTGATATTTTGATCAGAGGATATCTCCTCGATTCGTCTAATCATCCTGAAAAATTCGTCTTCCTTCAGTTTGGTATCTTTGTAACGCATGACATCCCATACCTTGTTGGGATCATACTCGGTCCATTGCTGAGCTTTTCTTAGGCCGCGCCTAAGTCTCCTGTATAGCATCTTTACTACACGTGCATAGTTTCCTTCTGTCCGATAGTAGGACATTCGTTCGCTGAAGTATGTCTTTCCCCTTCTTAGGAAGACATCTGATACACTCTTGACCTCTGGTTTCTTTATGTCAGGTAGGTACTTCCTGATGCCAACAGCTGTGAATAAGGGATAGATTGCTGACAGCATAGGTAGGGATGATAACCATAAGACACGACCCAGATATAGTCCAAAGAAGAATTCACTATCGGAGAATGGAATTTCAAGAAGCTGTTCACAAAATAACACAGGTTGTGATGTATCACCATGTGTGAGCCATTCAATGATATTTGAACTAAACTGTTGATTACCAGAGAATCTGCCCCACATGTCATTGTTGAAGATACTAGGGTCACTGACTGCAACTAATCTTCCACCTGTAGATCCATTTATGCCAGAGAAATCAATTGCACCTGCTACGGGGAGACTTCCACTCAACTCGTACGGATCGGGGTCAGGTGTATCATCACTTATGTTCGTTTCACACCAAGAACGACGTGTGGTCCAGGCAATTCCGGCTTGTCCGAGAACGCAGTAGGGATTGATAGCTGATGCCCAGTTGAGATGGAGCTCAGTCACCCCTGCAGTCAAGAATCCTCCATCAACACCCGCTCTGAAATCTCTGATTATAGGTAATCTTGGTTCCTTGGTTGTATCATAAGAGTCTAGGTCAAGTAGGACACCTTTGGCAAACGTCAACAGACCTGCACTACGATTATCACCTGAGAGTGCACCAAAGAAATAATTCAGCCAATATAATGAAGAGTTCGCGGACCCAAAGTCATCTGCTATGAGCACACCGCCTCCAGCTACTAAGTGCGAATATATTACCAATGCAGCATCTAAAGTGAAATCTCTCACCGGACCCATGATTGCAATTACTGCTGACCCATTATACCGTGTCGCGACACTCATACTTGCTTGAATTGACAGGACCTGTCGTCCTGTATCAGAAATACTGGATGAGAACTGGCTGAGACCATACTCTGTCTCATTGTAAATCGAGAAGTCATAGCCATACGTGGATGTAGCTCCAACCAACGGACCCGCAGCTAGGACTATCACTGGAGTCCATGAAAGGAAGAACAGAATGACTTGACCATACTCTTTCCAGCCCATCAGTATCTCTCCATATTCTCACTCTACTGGTGCGGTTGAGTCAATTCTGGGATATAGATCTGTGAATATTCGGACTGCATCTTCATATCTCTCGCGGGTCATCTCGTGATGCGAGAAGCGAGCCTCCTCGTATGTCTGCACGAACTGTTCAACAGTTGCAAGATCAAGCGGGATTGTCTGAAGTACTCGGTCCAAGTACTCGCGGGCGGTTTCGTTGTGACTACGCTCTGAGCCAATCTTTGTGCCACACATCTGCTCAAAGGTCCGGTACGCTAATGTTATCGACGCGCCATACTTTCCAGCATCTGCCAGCTTCTTGATGTTTCGTAACTTGGTTGGTATGTCAATCCCTCGTGATATCACAGTACTGCGGAACATTCCTTTTACGATATACAGATACGCCAGAACGGCGACTACTGCACCTATAAGTAAGATACCTGCTATGAGTAAATCTGCTCCTTGCAATGGATTATCACCTACTGTTTGAATATTGATTGTGAAGCCATCATAAAACACGGGTGTGACTTCGGTTGATAAGAGTGTAAGTGTGAAGGATATAGAAGTTCCTTCAGTGTATGGTCCTAAGCCATAGGACACAATACCATCAGACCCGGTGAATAATGGATAATTATCAGTACCGTTCAGTGTCAAACGGACTTCTCGATTAACAATTGGGTTACCACTTGGATCCAAGAGAGCCACTTCTAAAGAGAATCGCGCTCCAGGATCTATTCTTCGTGGAGTTAAAGGTTGGAAATCAACCTCTGTGAAAACATGAATTGAATTGGTTGACTCAAATGAGTCAGGATCGATGAAGGATCCACCAGCATAGTTTGCAGTGATGGTGAAGAAACCATCTCCTTCTGCCCATGAAAGGGGTACAGCCAACACGATGGTCATTCTACCGCTGGGATCAGTAATCTGAATATTAGCAATATTAGTAGAGCCAAGACTCAATGTGACCCATTCTTCATCCAATGGGTTAGCATCGTCATCGAATAGTTGAACATCAACTGAGAAGCTCTCACCAGGCATGATTGAAACCTGATTGATTTGAACATCAACTTCTGAGGCAATGTAGACATCGATGAACCATGCTACAGGACCATTCCTCATATCGTGATATGGGGATATGACGTAAACACTGATGTTGTAAGTGCCGGGTAAAACACTTTGGAGTACATTGATGTTGATTGTGAATGAGCCATCTGAAGTAGTGACTGCAGTGAATCCTGTGGGAGTGTGATTGTAGAGCGCCTCCACCCTCACTGAATCTGCTGCAAACCCGCCATCATTTAGGACATAACCTGTCACTTGGAGTGTATCTCCACGACTCACAGTGTTAATAATAGGAACTGGGTCAAGAAACACATCCACACGTTCCAGCACGGTGACATCGCTGAAGGGCTCAAGTATGTCAAGTGTTCCAAAGGATATGTCAGGAGGTCTAAATAGAGCATACCCCGAGATGGGGCCGATATCATCATCCCATTGGAGTGTGTAGATATAGCTGAAATCTCCAGTTCCAAGCGTTGTTTCTGTGGTCAGTAACTCTCCACCCCACCAAATCTCAACCTCATAATCAACCATAGGACTGGTGTTTGTAAACTGTAGATTACCTGAAAACGTGATGGCTTGGTTGAGGTAGACTATTGTCAAATCGACTGTTGCTGTAAGGTCAACAGTGATGATTGCAACAGTGATAGGTAGAGTGGGAGACATCCCTGATGTGGCATATCCAACTGGGTCAATGTATGCCCAGACTTGTCTATCACCAAGAGGTGTGTCTGCAGGGACTGAAAATTCATAATAGAAGTTGCCAGAACCATCAGTGAGCCAATCAAGTTGAATCAACTCCCAAGTTCCGAAAGGATCACCCCAGTAGAAGTCAACTGGCGAGTTTGGATAGAGTGAGCCATTATCCCAGGTCACAGTCCCCCAGATTGCCAATGTTTTACCAAGGTAGACTGGCGAGGGTGCTACATTGAAAGATGGCCAAAGATATCCGGGGGCGATAATCTCAATCTGAGGAACAGGTGCTGATGAGTCAGCAATCCATGGATAGGGTGAGTTGAACTCGACCAATAGGTCATAGAATCCTGGAATAGTTGAACTAGGAATTGTCCAGCTGATAGAGAAATCTCCGAATATGTCTGTCACATCGACTGCCTGTGTGATTCCAAACAGTGTCAGTTCCACTGTGGCTCCACTATATGGAACAGCTGCAATATCATATTCAAGGGTTCCAGTGACAATTACCGTTTCTGTAAGTCTGTATACTGTGACCGGCACGTTCACTCCAAAAATCCCTGTGGACCATTGTTCGAGTGTAAGGATATTGTGGATTGACTCGTTTGTACCTAGAAAGATTGTGCCTGTGAAGATACCATAGACATGAATGCCAAATCGATCAGTATCGTATTTCATTCCCGAGTAGGGGAGGTCTCCTTGCCCAGTACCATCGGTTGTAATCGTACCTAAGAATGGGATGGGGAGTGTGCTATTCTCCCAATAGATGAGGATATCGGCATCTGAAATCTGAGTTCCATTGTGAGCAAAGTAGAGATACGCATGAATAGTCAGGGTTTCATTCTGCATAACCGGATTGAAGTCTAGAGTAACCTCGAGATTCACTGCATATTTCACTCGAGTGATGCTAAAGAACGTAGTTGCATTATTATGTAGAAGGTCTGGACTCCAAAACACAGCAGCAAAGTTGACAATCCCATCATCATATGTTCCAAAGGTGAGTGGTGAGAGAAACCCTCCTGATGAGTTAGTTAATTGAGCATCAACCGGTACCCAACTCATGCCATCGTGGTAATAGATGTCAACCCACTCATCGGTGACAGGAGGAAATCCTCCGAGATATGTGAGTATACCTTGGATATCAAAGTCCAATTCATCCACGTATAATTGGGTGGGTGCTGTTATAGTAATCTCAAGGTCATAGCGCTGTAATTGAATAGGAGGTGATAATGAACTAAAGGCATCATCGAACTCTGGGGTATAGGAAGTCCAATAAACATCAACAGTTATTGTTTCAGGATCATCTTTTGTTGGTGAACAGTTGTATATCATTTGATAGTTACCAAATGCATCAGTTTCCTTCTGGAAAGGATAAGTTCCACTTGAGTTTGTCCAGTAGATATCTACTATTTGAAACGGAATTGGAGTGCCATTAGCAAATTGTAGGTTACCGTAGAGTAAGATTGTTTCGTTTACATAATAGAATGTAAAGTCATCCTGAATTGAGATGAGTGTATCAGTTGCTTCAATGAGGAGATCCTCATGGACAGAATCAGGACCATCATAGATGTAATAGTATGTTGATGTGTAATTTGCCCAGATATAGACCATTTCTGTTAATTGGTCAATAGGGATTATGTATTGGAAAAAGTATCCTCCTGAGGAATTTGTCAAAGCACTTCCAATCCAGTATATATCAGTGCTGTTTTCTAACCAGATGTCAACCCATTCATTCGCTAAAGGCAAAGAAAACTCAGGTAATGTTGCATTCCCTTGTATATCAACTGGTTGTAGAAGGAATACAGGGTCTGGAGTGACAAAAATTGGATCTAGAGAAACATCCCATTTCTTTACATTGCTGAAAATATGCGGTTCCGATTCGGAGCTTGCCAGAGTGGATTCCGATGATGTGAAATTTGACCAGAACTCAACTGGTCCTTCATCTGATACAAGGATTGTATAGATGAGTTCGTAGTAACCATCAGGGGCTGTGGATACAGACCCTAGGTGAAATGTTGTTCCATTGTTCCAGTAAATATCAACGAGGCGACCACCGATACCTGTACCATTTGAAACATGTGTCAGATACCCATGGATTGTAATGATTTCAGCAACGTAAAGCGGATCCCTATCGGGGTAGATTGATAGTTGTGTTCCACTGGAACCAACAATAACTTCAATCGAAATACTCCAATTTCCCTCAATGAAAGGCCAACTGGAAGTCCAGTTCGCATAGGCGAAATATGAACCATCAGGTTGGGTAACTGGAATATTATAGCTCCATTGAAAGCCGCCAGTGGAGTTTGTACTGACTAATTCACTGGCTTGAGAAGAGAAGAAGACACCGACCTCTTCTCCTGAGGGTAAGTATGTACCGTTCAGAAAATAGACTGCACCATCATAATACACTGTTTCGCCAGCAGCAATATCAGTTGGGTAGACATACAAATCAAAACCCACACGTCCCCAAACTGTGATGTTGTTATCATCAGAGAATGCTTCAGTCAAGCGCGGAAAGCCTTCATCATCCCAGTCTCCCAAGTACCATGACCACACTCTGTGTGTTCCCACAGTCATCAGTGAAAAATCCATTGGATTAACGTAAATATAAAGTTCGTAATAACCGTACTCGTCAATTGTAGCGTTTCCCATGAATGTGTCATCCCAGTAGATGCCGATATTCCTGTTGTCGTAATTTGAGCTATTGACGGGTATCGGGGGATCTCCTATTTTCATTGTACCATAAACATGCACTGTATCCTCCCAGTAGGCAACATGAGTGTCCAAACCCTGACTGACATTGAGTTGCCTTGTTTCGCTCAATATGAAGCCACCTGCTTCAGTTTGAAACGTGGGTGATGAATAGGGACTAGGCGTTCCGACAGCATAGACAGACGTGGCATTTACCACATACAATTCTGCAGTCTGCCATGTAGCGGATATAATATGGTAATCAATTGTAGCATCAGAGGGAAATGTATAGCTAATCTGTTCACCGACAGTATACAGTCCGATTAGTATCTGGTCTAATTCGTCATAGATGACAAGAGTTTCTGGAGTAGTGACTGGAATTCCTTCCACTGTAAGTGAGGTGCTCAGATTGAATGAATCTCCTACTATTGCCCAGGGTTGACCGCTAGTAGGCCAAATAAGGAGTTCAACATCGGGGATAGGAGTGTTTTCGGGGTCCTCTCCACCTCCAAACCGATCAGGTAAGGGAGTTGGAATTACCTGAATCCACTCGCCATCTCCACCAGCCGTTGGAATGTACACTTCTGCCCAAAACTGCATATGGCGCACCATGACTGTTCTCTGATCTGGAGGAGTTCGTTCACCCAAAGCATATCCCATCACCAAGCGTGCTGGAATATCCAATTGCCTCATGAAGACACAATAGGCTGTGGCAAAATCCATGGGAAGTCCACCCCCGCGCTCAAGAAACCAGTCCGTAGTTTCTTGGTCCACTGGTCGGTCACTTAAAGCAAATTCATCGATAATTAAATTGAAAGTACTCTGGAAATAGACCTGAACAGCCATCGCCTTCTCATAGGCATTGTTTCCTAACGACTGAAAGGGGGTCACATTGTCAATTACACGGTCAGAGAGTGGACTAACTAATGAGAGATCTTTGAAGATTCTGGTATATTGGGGTGCACTAGCACCATCACGAGCATTTGCTATTATGTAGTCAATATCCTGATCAACAAAAGTGAGATCATAACTCATCAGAACATCATCACCAGTAGTACCCTGAATGAATGGATTGAGGAGAAGTGTGCCATAGATATCTGTTTGCAGATCATAGCTGAGAAGTCGGCTAGGATTGTCTTCCTGCAGTGTCGTGTCATCCACAAGAGAGTATGTTTTGAAAGAGTCCTCAATCACTCGGATATTTGGAAAGATTGTAGGAAGCTCTATTGATCCAACTGAGGCTCCCGCAGTGGCATAGAAGTATATCGTGTATATGGTGTTTGTTGCCTCAGGATATGTGATGAGTTCCTCATCATAGAGAAACCGATTGCTGATATCGGACTTGCCCCAACTCAATCCATCGTACAAATCATATGCTCCTGTACGCCATAATTGACCAGGGTCTTGTGGCTCTACCACGAATACCGTATCATCCAATCGGTCCAAGAGATCATCAGGAAGGGGCAGGTCTAAGGGTACTCTTGTATAGTTGATATTATCAAACCAGTTAGTATTTCCACCCGTGAAATTGTTGTCATATGGCCAATATTCAATGTCGTCGTATTTGTAATGTGGGTCGTAGTCCCTTACCACACCAAATTGAAGTACGCCAAAACTGTAGGTAGCCCAGACTAGACTTGACACTATGATGATTGAACTGATGATTGTTGTTAGACCCATTCGTTTTCGGGTGGTTGTTGTTTCGGCGCTCAATGGATTTATCCTCTCGTTCGCCAAGTTTGGGAGATGGCGTGAAATGTAACATACGTGGGGCGCAAGTTACTGTCAAACGTCCTTTTCTAACAATTAAAGGATATTTCAGCTGAACCCGATTTCGTTTATCGAAAGTGTCTTGAAGTGAAATAGAGTCACACACGATAGTCATCAGTATACAAGATAAACACAACCAGAGAAAAAATGGGGGTTCGAATCATAACATCACAAGAGAAGAGAATCGAGGAATTCGTTAGGCAAGAGCTTGTCAAGACTGGAGGGGGAGCACACGCATTGGACCATACAATGAGAGTCTATGAGATGTGCATGGAAATAGGTGCAGACTTAGATGCAAACCTCAAGGTGCTTGGTGCAGCTGCACTTCTTCATGATATTGGTAGGCCTCAAGAAGAAGAAACTGCAGTTTCTCACTCTATTCTGTCTGGTGAGATGGGGAGAGGTATCCTCATTGAGTGTGGGTTCAACGATTCAGAAATCGATCATGTTGTAGACGTGATAAGAACTCACAGATTCAGTGAGGGTCTTGAGCCAAACTCCCTTGAGGGTGAGATATTGAGTGATGTTGACAAACTCGATGCGATTGGAGCTATTGGCGTTTTTCGTGCCATTGCACAAGCGGTTCGCACGGGAGTAGGAATTGCGGGATTCCTAAATCACGCTGATGAAAAGCTGCTAAAACTTAGAGATTTGATGCATACAGAGCCAACCCGGACTGAAGCAGAGCAGCGGCATCGGACATTAGAAGCATTTGTCAACCAACTTAGAAGCGAGTTGTAGAGAAGTTCAATCATTAAAATAGAGATAAAGATAGGACTCACGAATCGATTTAGAGGGATCTAGACCCAGTTCTCGTATCATTGCAAAGATCTCTTTCCTTGCTTTGTTTACTTCATCAGTGGTCTTTGCAATTGTTTCAAGCTCTAAATATAAACCAACATCTTCTACGTCGTCGATGCTTACTGATATTGTGGGGAAGCTGAAAAATTGACGTTTCTTAGTGATCTTTCCTACCAACTTAAATCCAAGATTCTCGAGAATAGATGTGATTTCCTCAGCATCGTATAGTTTGACAGAGGACTCAATCCGGGTCTTTGTTGTACTATCTATTTTTGGACCCTTGTAAGTGAGTTCTATCAAATCAATTGAGGGTCCAAGTTTCTCACCTTCAAGAGGTTGTCTGAATCTCAATCTGCGGGCTTCGTCGGTTTCTTGAAAGGTTCTACAGGGATGATCATAATATGAGTCAATCTGGATTTCTTGATTGATCTTTTCTCCTCCAACATTCAAAATCCGATTCTCCAACTCATCATAATTATCAATGGGAATCTTGACCTCGACTTCATATGTATCTCTCATCTGTATCAACCTCAGTGACTCTGACTCTCGTTTGATTGTTAGATGTTTCCATTTATTGGTTGAGCCATAAGCCAAATAACGATGAAGAATCCTCGTGTGGAAGGCTGGTGTCACTTTGTCTAAAATAACGAGTATCAAATGTGCTAAATGTGGCAAGACTTACGATATCTCCAATGTTCCTCCGAATGATGGATGTGGAGGTAGAATCGATTTCGAGTTTGATCTTGAAGTCATTAAGGAAGCCATCACAAGAGAGAGTCTATTAAAGAGGACACCAGGACTCTGGAAATACTTTGAATTAATGCCACTCAATGAACGGAAGAACATCGTGACATTGGGAGAGGGCGGAACACCCCTCGTGGTGAGTAAACGGATAGCAAACGAATTGGATATGAGAGACCTCTCCCTCAAGCTAGAAACTGTCAATCCATCAGGTTCTTTCAAGGACAGACCAATCTGTGTGGGAGTCAGTAAAGCACTGGAAGATGGTGTCACAACAGTTTCTGCGGCATCGTCTGGAAACGCAGCAGCATCTATGTCAACCTATGCAGCAAGAGCAGGGCTTCAGGCTGTTGTCTTTGTACCTGAGGACGCTCCAAGAGGGAAACTGATACATCTGAGGACTCTGGGAGCGAAAGTCTTCAGAGTAAAGAAGGTACAGGAAGGAGTAGATCCAACAACGACATTACTCCTAGCAGCCTGCAAGGAATTTGGATGGACTCCCTCGCCATCCTTTGGACCTTTCAATTGTTTCCAGTTCGAGGGCACCAAATCGTTAGGCTTTGAGATAGCAGAACAGACTGCATGGAACCCTCCAGATTGGATTCTCTTTCCCACAGGAAGCGGCGGTCTCATGGCAGGCACAATGAAGGGACTCTGGGAGTTCCAGCAGATGGGGTTGATAGATGACCTTCCCCGCCCAGTTGTTGTTCAACCAGAGGGATGTGCACCTATTGTGAGAGCCTTCAAAGAAGATCAGAATCCGCTAGATATCACACCTTGGGACTCGAATCAAACAGTTGCAGGAGGACTCGCAGATCCCTTCCCTTGGGACGGTGATGCAGCTATAAAATTTCTCAAATTAACAATGGGTGAGGTTATTGCAGTTTCTGATGAGGCGATTGAGGAGTTTCTTGTAATGCTGGGGAGGTTGGAGGGTGTGTTTGCTGAGCCTAGCGGCGTAGCAGCATTAGCAGGATTAAAGATTCTCGTTGAACAAGGAATAATTGACAGATCAGACCGTGTTATAGTTCCGATTACAGGGTCAGGTTTCAAGGATTTGACAACACCAGATAGACTCACACCAGACGCGAAGCTAATTCCACCAGAAACATCGGAACTCAAGAGGGCTCTGGAGAATTATTAGTGTGGTAAGAATGATGGAGAATTTGGCTGAATACATGAACGCAGCAATCGACGAGGCCAAGAAAGGGCTTTCAGAGGGTGGAATTCCAATAGGTTCTGTCCTTGTTATTGATGGAAAGATTGTGGGACGAGGTCACAATAGACGGATACAGAAGAGTAGTGCAATACTCCATGCGGAAATGGACTGTTTAGAGAACGCAGGAAGACTTACTGCGAAAGATTACAGAAAATCAGTTCTCTTCTCCACTCTCTCACCATGTGACATGTGCAGTGGAGCTGTCCTTCTATATGGCATACCAAAAGTAATAGTTGGAGAAAACACAACATTCCAGGGACCTGAGGAGTATTTACGTACGCGAGGTGTCGATGTAACGGTTCTAGATGATGCTGAATGTATCGAAATCATGAAGAAATTCATCAAGGAAAATCCAGTGCTATGGAACGAAGATATTGGTGAGTAGTTAGTACATAAATTTGGAGATATTGAGATGTCCACGAAAGAGTTGCGTAGCAGAGCCAAAGAGCTGGCTAAGGAGTATGGATATCTCCAATATATGTTAGAACGCTACCTAGCATTATGGGGTGAGGAAGACACTCTGAGGTTTCTCGAAGCCTGTGAATCTCCAGTCAGATCATCAATCAGAGTCAACAGTCTGAAGACCACAAATGCTGAAGTTCTTAGTCGCTTGCGTAGTAAATCTGTAGTTATTGATGAGATTCCTTGGTTAGAACACGGTTTCTTTGCAGATTTTGACGGATTATCTCCCGGTGCAATGCTTGAGCACATGCTTGGTTTCTATTATGTACAAGGAGTGCCATCTATGACAGCTGTGAGTGTCCTAGATCCTCAACCAGGTGAAACTATTCTTGATCTAGCTGCAGCTCCAGGGGGAAAGACTACTCATATTGGACAGCTTATGATGAATACAGGAATAGTCATTGCTGTCGAACAAGATAGAATTCGGATGGCAAGTCTCAAGAGTAACATCATCCGTTGTGGGGTGACTAACTCATTAGTGCTTCGAGGTGATGCAAGAAAACTAGAAAATCTCAAGTTTGAACCTGACAGGATACTTCTCGATGCACCTTGTTCTGGGGAGGGTCTCATTCCGTTAGATCCTACAAGGAAAACTAGCAAAACCATGGCAGACATCAGATATTGTGCCACACGGGAGGATGAGATGTTAGATGCTGCGGTCAACGTCCTCACGGATGGGGGAACAATTGTGTATTCGACTTGCTCAATTGCCCCTGAAGAAAACGAGTATGTGGTTGATGATATTCTCAATAGATACCCAGAGATGGAAGTTGTTGAGATAGCCCTTGATTTTGGTATACCTGGATATTCTGAACCATATGGTGTTAGACTGAATGAATCACTGAAACTTTCAAGACGATTTCTACCGCATTTACACGGAACAGAGGGTTTCTTCATCTGTAAAATGATCAAAAGGGAGGTGTGACTATATGAGCCTAGTTCTAGTTGATCCCATTGATTGGGCTTCTGTGATAGAGCAGATAGATGAGGAGTTTGGCGAGGGTGTGACAAAGAGTCTGCTCGGAGACCGCGTTCCAGTTGCATTGTCAGAGGGTGACACCAAGACATTCTATCTTATACCAACAGAGTGGATGACTATTGTGACAGAAGAGGGTGAAAAACAGGACATTCAGTTCATTGGAAAGGAGCTGGGATCCATAGCTAAGGGTAGGTTCAGACTGAGTCTCCAGATTCTCAGTGAGCTTGAGGCACTGACTGATAGCGTCATAGTTGTATCAAAACAAAGTGCAGAAGCATTCACCTATGGCAGAAGTGTTCTCAAAGAGTCTGTTATAGAACTGGATTCAAGATTTAAGAGAGGACAAAGAGTCCTTGTTCTGAATCAAAATCGTGAATGTCTTGGTATCGCGTCACTCTCAATTGATGCTGTAAAACTGAATCGTCTGAGCGGTGAAAAATTGGTTGCTAAGAATCTTATAGACATTGGGTGGTTCATTAGACGACTCGGTTAGACAAACATATCACTTGTTCGATCAGATGACTCAATGGACTTGCGCATCTTCTCAAGCCGCTCGATTTCACGAGATTCCTCCAACAACTGCTCTACATTCGCTCCAACGCCATAAACCTCATTGATTTTCTCAAGCATTGTAGCGGCAGAGCGAGGATCAGGACGTCCTCGTGTAGCATAAGTAAGGAGGCCAATTGCAGGAGCATCATGCATCTCTAATTCAGCGAGGAACAGGGCCAAGGGACCAGCGACAAAGAGACCTTCCTCAAGGAGAGGAACTTTCCACTTCTCAAGTAAATCTCCATAGGCAGTCGTCGGAACACTTCGCATATCTTCATCATCCTCTTTGAAGCTTGCATCCAGTCCACCTAGGAGAAGAGTTTCCGCAAATTTATTCTCAGCCACCCAAGCAGCCAATCGATCTATGAAACCCCACTGCTCAGATTGATGCGGTTGAAAACGTGGAACAAGAAATACCATTTTCTTGGGTTCAAAGTGAAAGAGTTCAAATGGTAGAACTAATCTTCCATTTTCCATGGATACAAAGAGGGGAAGCATATCGCTTTTGATAAAACCTACACGTTCTGCCTCTAACGTTCTTGTCAGATGAGCAGTGCTCAAGAAACCAACTTCACCCAGACCATGAAACCCACATATGAAGGTTGAACCTGGTTTTACCTTGAAGTCCTTCTTCAGAATGATTTTGAACGTTGAATCAGTTGTAGCTACGAAAGCCATAATCATGAAGCCTCAGTTGAGATATTGAAATTACCATTTCATCTCATCTTAGTTGCATGTTAGAATTTTGCCAGTTGCTTTTGAGGCTTTATATGTGTCTGCGTAAGATTAGTATTTTGGGGCTGTTAACACAATCTCCAAAGGGCAAATAGAAGCATTTTGAAAGGTGTGTATTTTTAGAATAGATTAACTATATTTTGTCAAACCACACATAAAACTAATAGGATAATATACTATATCCTCATATTACCTTATGCGCATTTGATTCGCGGAGCGGGCTTATTTGAGCACTCTAAGGGAATTGGAACTCCAACAGGTCGTCCCCCGTTTGTTGGAGTTGCTCAGAAGGGAGGGACTTGCGTCTCTCACCAAGTTTCAGTCCATTGCTGTACAGCAGGGGATAATGAGAGGAAACAGTCAGCTCCTTGTAACCTATGACTACGGAGAAGCCTATCTTGTAGCTGAAATTGCGTTGTTAAACCGTATAGCATCTGACCATCAAGCTCGAGCTATTGTCTTATGCCCAAATCCGTATCAAGCTGAAAAGATGTTTCAATCAATAAGTCAGCGCTGCAATCGTCTTGGAATTGAGGCTTCTCAGATGATTAGGCGAAGAGAAGCCACCAAAGAAAAGGCAGTATCAAGTCGAGTACTTGTCACGACATATACATCCTTTGATATTGCTCTACGGGTGAACCCTGAAATTCTTGAAGGACTGTCGTTTGTACTAATAGACAGATTGGATTTGATTGGACAACCTGGAATTGGCGCACGTCTTGAAACCATTCTGGTGACTCTCTTGGGTTTGTCTGATATTCAATACGTAGCTATTTGTCCTCCATTGGATGATATAGATGATCTAGGTAGATGGCTTGCTGCGGAGTGTGTACAAGACCCAAAGACAGACGTGAAAGTGATTTTCAGTGTGAAAGCGGTTGGCGATTCAAGAGATTCAATTAAAGATCTAACTGAATTTGTTCATTATCGTCGTGGCCAAGTAATGATACTCTGTGCAAACATTAGTACATGTGAGGAACTAGCTCTTATACTGGCGGGTATCAACACTACGGAATCATCAGCAGTTCTTGACCTAAGATTACCACCAGAACATAGGGATGACCTCAGATACCTAGCCCAAGATATCAAAGAAAAATATCCTCAGTGCAAAATCACGACAGATTTGAGCAAAGCCATATCGAAGGGAGTTGCCTTCTTTCACGAAGGTGTCGGGATGACCCAGAGAAGAATCATATCTTCTGCGTGGGAAGATGGATTACTTCCAGTCATTGTAATGCCAACACGTTTTGCTATCGCGAGTGGTCTTAGAGCAACTGTCGTCTTTCTGATGGGTGTTTTCATGCAGGAGTTCGGTAAAGAAATCTCACAAGATGATGCAGTCACAATGTTATCTGAATGGCAGCTCAGCGATGTCCTTGAGGCTGCGGGAAGAAGAGGTATAGATAATGAGGCGTTTGGTATTGTGGTTGTTGATAGCGAGTCCGAGAAGACGAGAGTGATTGCAAAGTTCTTCGAAACCGATTCAGAGGGAAATCTAAAACCCAGCCTTGGTGAAGTAGATAGTGTTATGGATGAAACTGAGAACGTGCAGGATTTAGTTCTTAGACAACTATGTAGCAAATCTGATGATGAGGACCCTTTCTCAATAATAGATCGCACATTTTGGGGAAGTCAGAGTCGGGTGACTGATTTGAGTCAGACTGAGATGTATGACGAAGCAGCAGTAGAAAGTCATCTGGCAATGCGTTCCACCAGAGCTACCAATGCTAGAGCAAAAGAAATTCCAGATGATAGTGTGAAGCTTGTTTCTGTAAGACCCGATAAAATTGAGGGACTCGTTCATAGTGGAAGCCGAGAGATTTGGCACTATGCTACTCTCCGATCTAAGGAAGGTATGTCATGTTCATGCGAGTCCTGGAAATATCAGGGGATTCGAAAACATCGACTCTGTAAACATCTTGTGAAATTTTCACAGTATGCTCTTGACAATGACGAATCGAAACCATATGCGGCAGGCGTGATTCTTCAAGCCCTTCGTGGACTTGAGGTGTATGGTGAGCTCGAGAGAGATAGACTAATAGTTCGTGAAAAAGAAACAGCCCGTTGCACGGATCTTGGGAAGAATGTTGCGGTTCTTGGTGTACCAGTAAAAGATGCAAAGAGAGTAATGCGAGCAGTTTCAGATGAAAAGAGTGACCTAAAGACCATTCTGAAAAGTATAGTATTGACTCGGACTAGTGTGCCAAAAGATGTAGTTACGCGCGTCTTAGACAGACTTCCTGCAAAAACCATCGAGGAGATAATTTGTGAAGATGATATGCCGGGTATTATTGAGAACTGTCTAGAGGAACTGGAATACATCAACTCAATCCTTCTGAAATTGATAAAATCAAAACATATAGCAAGAGAAGAGAGTTTGAAGCTCCAGGACAATCTCTTACTACTTCTTGAATCCATGAGGTAACATTTTTACGTAGGTAGCCTTGTGCCGGCCCAGACCAAGTGGTGAAACTTCATGAAATTGTTTGAACATGAGGCAAAGGATATCTTCCGGGCATTCAAGATGCCAACTCCTCCTGGTGGTGTTGCTAAGACTCCGAAGGAGGCTAAAGAGCGTGCCATTGAAGTTGGAAAACCTGTTGTCGTAAAGGCAATGGTACTTGCTGGTAAAAGAGGAAAGGCCGGCGGTGTGAAGTTCGCAGATACTCCACAAGAAGCAGAAAAGTTCGCTGAAGAGATTTTGAAGATGCGTATCAACGACCTTCCTGTAGAGGCTGTTCTTATTGAAGAAAAACTTGACATTGCGCAGGAAATCTACGCAGGAATCACAATTGATAGAAATGAACGCAAGTACGTTGTAATCGGTAGTGCTGCAGGTGGAATGTCAATTGAAGAGCTTGCTGAGGAGAGTCCGGAGAAGATTATCAAGATGTATGTTAATCCAACTCTTGGATTTCAACCATTTGAGGCTCGGCAGATGGCTATTGCCATGGGTTTCAAGGGTAACCAAATCAACCAGCTAAGCAGCTTCTTTCTGAAACTCTGGCAAATAGTCGAAACCTACGACGTTGAACTTACAGAGATTAACCCTCTGATTCTCACAAAGGATGGCAGGTTCTTTGCTGCAGATGCTAGGTTGAATATCGATGACAACTCACTCTATAGGCATAATGACATCATTGAGAAGCTCAACCGGAAACCGATTGAACAAAATGAACGTGAAAGATTGGCAACTGAAAATGATATGGCCTATGTGGAGCTTGATGGTAACATCGCTTGTATCTGCAATGGTGCAGGTCTGACTATGGCAACACTAGATGCAGTTTCACTCTATGGTGGAGAGGCAAGCACATTCCTTGATCTTGGTGGTGGAGCTGATGCTGAGAGGGTTGAGAAGGGCATAGAGATAGCATTGATGTATCCTAAGGTGAAGGCGATTTTGGTCAATATAATGGGGGGCATAACAAGGTGCAATGAGGTTGCAAAGGGAATTGTTGCAGCGAGAGAAGATGGAGATATCACCGCACCCATGGTCATTAGAATGGTCGGAACAAACGAAGAAGAGGGTCAAGAGATTCTAAGCAAGGCAGGTATACCCTTCCTCAAGACAATGGAGGAGGCTGCGGCCAGAGTTGTTGAGCTTGTAAAGGAGGTAGTCTAGATGGCACTTCTAGTAGACAAAGACACAAGGGTCGTAGTACAGGGAATAACCGGCGGTCAGGGTACGTTTCATTCTGCTGCCATGCTGGAGTACGGTACAAAGATAGTTGCGGGAGTCACACCTGGAAAGTCTGGGCAAGAGGTCAATGGAATTCCTGTTTTTGACAGTGTCATCGAAGCAAAAGAGGCAAAGGGAGCCAATGCATCCATCATATTTGTACCAGCACCTTTTGCTGGCGATGCAGCCCTTGAGGCAATTGCAGCCAATCTTAATCCAGTGGTACTGATTACTGAGCACGTTCCAGTAAAGGATGAGATCCGTTTAATTCATGCTGCAAAAGCGAAAGGAATCACAGTGATTGGTCCTAATACTCCTGGCATTATCACACCCGGTGCAAAACAGAAGGTTGGAATCATGCCAGGTCACGTCTTTTCAGATGGTGATGTTGGGCTCATGTCTCGCAGTGGAACACTTACCTATGAGATTGCAGCTGGTATGACAAACGCAGGTATTGGAATCTCCACAGCGATTGGTCTTGGTGGTGATCCATGTGTTGGTCTTACCACAATCGAAGCAGTTAAGCTGTTCAAGGAGGACAAAGACACTAAGGCCTTGGTCTTAGTTGGTGAGATTGGGGGTGATGCAGAAGAGAGGGCTGCAGCATATATCAAGAAGGAGTATAATCTTCCAGTTGTTGGTTTTATTGCAGGTCGAACTGCACCTCCAGGAAAACGCATGGGACACGCAGGTGCAATTATCAGTGGAAGTTCAGGCACAGCTGCAGCTAAAATCAAAGCATTAAACGATGCAGGAATTGCAGTTGCTGACAAACCCAGTGATGTTGCAAGGCTTCTGAAAGACGCATTGTGACTGGTTCAATAGAATCTTTTTGTGGAAAGAGCACAAGCTTTTAAAACACAACTCAGCTGGAAAGCCGAGCGGGCTAACTGGAGTCTACTCTGTTTGCCGTAATTGAAAAGAGGTTCAAAAGATGCCAGTCGCTGACATCGAAAAACGTAGGCTAGCACAGCATTACTTGCTGTACAAGTCCATTTGCCGATTCTGTGGAGCAACTAATCCACTTAAGGCGAAAAAGTGCAGAAAATGCAAAACAAAGGACCTCAGACCAAAGAGGCGTTCAAAGAAGTAATTCTCTAGAATAAGGCCCATATCTACGGGCCGGTGGTCTAGCCCGGTTATGACGTCGCCTTCACAAGCTGTGTTCACATGGCGATAAGTCCATGGAGGAGTATGGCTGAAAGCGGCGAATATCACGAGTTCAAATCTCGTCCGGCCCACCAATCTTACAGCAACAATATGGTGCTTAACAATGCCAAAACAAATTCATGATATCGACAAGTTCCTCGAGATGTCAGAGGATGCTGAAGAGTGTAGAGTCAAGAGAGGCAGCAATCAGGTCAAGCTGAAACTCCGCACGAAAAAATACCTGTATACAATTATTGTTGAGCCACAGAAAGCTGAGGAGATCATTCAACAGGTCAAGTGCCAAGTAGTAGAGGCACGAAGTGGTGAATTAGCAACCTAAATCTCTATTTTCTCGTTAATCTCGGGAACATGTGCCACACGTTTCCGTTTTTCCAGTTTCTCAGCTAATGCGTCACAAGACTCTGATTCACCATGAATTACATAGAATTCAGGGTTTCCGGGAATTCTAGTGAGCATATCTAGCATGCCTTTAGAGTCTGAATGAGAGGACAGATGATGTTGCCGGATATCTGCCGTAACCTCAAAGAGTCGACCCCCTGCTGTAACTTTCCGAGTAGCTAGCAATTCAGCACCTGGAGTACCAGGAATTTGGTAGCTGACGAGAACAATGGAGTTCTTTGGATTATCATGAAGCATTTTGAAATAGAGATGTGATGCGCCGCCCTTCAACATTCCAGCAGGTGAGATGATGATTCCACCTTTCTGCACAGCTTTAGTACGGTCTCTATCATCTAGAATGATATGCGTTCTTCCCACAGCTCGTTGGAACGCTTGAGGACTCTGAAGATACTCAGGATGTTTCACTAGAACCTCATTGACCGCCCTAGCCATACCATCAATGTATATTGGATACTTGTGTGGAAGTTCATGGCGTTCGAGTATGCACATGATTTCCTGACTTCGACCAACTGCGAATGCAGGAATAAGAACAGTTCCACCTCGTTCTAATGTTTCTATAACTGTTTCAACAAGGGCAACCTCAATGTTTTCTCGTTTAGGATTGACACGGCGAGCATAAGTGCTCTCAGTGACAACAATATCATGCTTTGGGAGATTCTTTCTTGCACCCAGATTCAGTTGAGATTCGGTCGCATTGAAATCCCCAGTGAAGAGAATTCGCTTTCCGTTAACTCTGATTGAAACCATGGCACTTCCTGGAATATGACCTGCATTGAACAATGTCATCTCAAAATGATGACCTAGGGGGATAGTTTGCTCATATGCGGTTGCTTGGCAGTGTCGTTTGACCAATGCAATATCTTTGCGTGTGTAGGGCAAAGGACCCCTAGATATCTTGAACATATCGCGAAGTAACAATGTGCTCAAATCACGGGTTGCAGGCGTACAAAATAAGGAGGCTTCACTTTTTGCTAATATTCTTGGGATACCACCTGAATGATCGAGGTGAGCATGAGTCAATCCAATGCCTTGTAGATTGTCTGTTGGAATCATATCCGGAAATGAAGGAGGTTCATCGAATTTCACACCATAGTCTACTAAAACGCTCTCATCATTCTCTTCTACTAAGAATCCTGAACGCCCAATCTCTCTACAAGACCCAAGAAATGTTAGCTCTGCCATTAAATGATACTTCCTTTGCTGTGCCAAGAAAAAACCAAGAAAAAGGTTTAGCAATGTACCATGGTGCTACATGCATCTCCAAATCGTGTATATGCAAGAATTCAATATTGAGGAAGGGAAACGAAATCTATATCAGACGAGGGCATAATCAGGTCTATGATTGGCAACAGTAGTAGGCGGAGAGACTTCGGTTGACGGAGGAAAACACCGACGAAAAGTCGAGCAGCAAGAAAGCCGAACCAAAGAAGCTTCAAGATGATATGGAATGCATCTTAGTAGGAAATAAGAATGTCATGTCCTATGTCCTAGCCTGTGTTACACTGTTTAACAAGGGTGCGAAGGAGGTCATCATAAAAGCACGAGGCCGGCTAATCAGCAGAGCTGTAGATGTTGCAGAGATTACACGTCACAGGTTCATTTCCGACCTCTCAGTGAAAAGCATAGAAATCGGTACTACGACTGTCCAGACAGACAAAGGTAGTGACTTGAACGTATCAACGATTGACATCACATTGTCCAGGTAGTTGGTTCTCTGCTATCCCTCGTCCGAAGCGCTGTCCTATCTGAGCCTTCGAGATTGACGAGGAAAAACAGATGCGACTACCTGTCTGTAACTTTGATCTGGAATCGGATATGCTATGTACAAATTGTCAGGCACGGCTTGATAGAGGCGAGCTTACACATTTTGATATTGAATTCAGTAAATGGATACTGGGAAAAGAGAAAGAGTATCCTGGTCTTGCGGATCTAACGCTTCTCAGAGCTGCAAAAGTTGAAGATAGACTCATTCTTGTAGTAAAGAAGAGAGGGAAGAGTCTCATTCTTGAAGAAGAGTCACTTGTCAATGAGATGGTTGAAAGGTTTGGAGAACTCATTATTGTTGAAGGTGCACCTAAACTCCGAAAGGTTGTTCGGGAATTCATACATCCTGCAAATGAAGTTGGAGTGAATAGTCTATATCTTCCAGATGGCTCTAAAGAGAGTATTGTAATGTTACGTGGTGAAGATCGAGAAAGAATCGCCTATACGACTGATGAATTGCGCAAGATTGTTTCAGCAATCATGGGGGAGTCCGTCCTCTTTGAATATCAAAAGGATAGAATTAAGACTGAGAGAGAGGATGAGGAACCTGATGAGTTCGATCAACGAATGGAAGAGATGAGCAGGAGACGTTACTAAACTCTGTTGATTGGATGGTTCTTCATAATCTCACGCATCACTACTGTAGCGTATGAACCCTTTCGGAGGTTGAATTTTACTAACAAACCCTCTTCAGAGTAAGATGATTCCACATCTGTCATGATTATCGATGTGAGATGCAGTCCACCAGGTGCATCTAATGCCTTCATGTCTGCATTCCTGAAGCTTTGTAATTGAATATTCTCTTCCTCAAGTATTTGGTTTACAAGGTCTGTCTGTATTGATGGAGGTAACCTAGTAGAGTACCCGGGAACTGGTGATGCAAGTCCATATTCTCCTGCTGATACTTGTCGTTCTCGTTCCTCAAGTGTGGAATCAGTGACGAAGAGCCAAGAGTCTCTTCCAGAATGTGTTTCATCCAGCTTAATAAGAAAATCACCTGGTTGTGGTTTACAAATTGACATTTCCAACCTAGCACGTTTACTGATTAATCGATTGAAAATATAGGACTGAAAAGCGTGAACATGTAGTCTAAGCACCCGAGGAGGTATTTTCATGGTAGCCTTCTCGAATTCACCGGGATTCTTCATCAGGTGCTTCATGACATCCTTTTCATAATTAAGTTCCTCAGGAAATGAGTCTATGATTTTCTGTGTCGGAACAAGATTTTCTGATAGCTGCTCTCGAATTTCTGTCAGTTCTTCAGATTCATATGCACTCGAAGTGGTCAACATTATGCGAACTCCCTTTTCGAAATCGCGTTGGATTAAGGCTTTGCCCACAAGATGTGTATATGGTCGTGTTAACCCAAATCGTTGAATTCCAAAATAGTTCATCAAAGGTGTACTGCGGAGTTGGTCTGCAGCCTTTAATGCTGCATCACTATTAGCTGTAATGTCCCTCAGAAGAATCGTGAAACGGTTCCCCCACAGATCACCAATCTGTATGGGTTTACGTGTATAACGAATGTCACGAATGTCAATCCTTGAGAGTTGAAGAGAGGTGAGTGTTTCAGCAGCGCTAGAAGGAACACTCATCAGTTGGACTGTAAGTGCTCGTTTATCCTTTAGACCTGCATATGTAACATAGTTTCGTGAAACTTTGAGAGATGATGCCAAAATATTAGTCAAGTCAATTGTTGCCAAACCCATCTTTTGGACTGTGAAAGTAAGAAATTTTGAGCGTTCGCCATCAATTTCCTGAGGGACTCCTGGTTCAGTAGGCCAATCTACAATGTTGAGGACTTTATTGTTCGGTGTAATTTCTTGCACAATGAAATCTTCAAATCGTGTTTTCAGTTTCCCACCAATTCCCGGTGAATCAGTTGAGTATAGCTCCATCCCTAATGATTGTTCAAGAGGATGTGCTTCTTTCATTTCAATTCCTCAGAGTAGCTTCAGCTCACCTGTCACCTCATCGATAATCTCAGCTTTTGCAGGACCAATACCGAGAGCTGTGATTGTTCCAGGAGGTAATTCTGTCATCCCTGCATCTCGGATTAAGGCATGGGGAAGGTTATGACTGATTGCCTGACGACGCAATTCCAAAAGCTCTTCTTCAGATGAAACCTTGACTACCACCTTCTTCTGACCTTCACGTAGCCAATCTCTCCAAACATCCTGTTTATGCACTCTGGCTTGCTCTGTAGCCGATACAGAACCATGTGCGACCTGGACAGCAAGCTTACCCCTGCTCATATCGAGGTCTGTCCGTACAGCTATGATCTGTTTGTAGGTGAATGTTCGGGATAGCACTTAGAAACCTCCCTGTTCTGTGACTTGAACTCGTAGGTTCATCTTAGGAGAGAGTTAAAAACGTGCCCAAAGAACAGATAATTTGGGTGTTTAATTGAATCAAGATGCTATCGTTGTAGGTGGTGGTCCTGCAGGTCTTCTTGCAGCCTCAAAGATAGCTGAGAAAGGTCATAGGGTATTTGTATTGGAGGAACATCCGGAAATCGGAAGACCAGACCACTGTGCAGGCCTTCTTAGCTCTTCCGGCCTAAAATCTCTGGGTATCGAACTTCCAAGAGATATTATACAAAATACAGTTTCAGGAGCCCGAATCTACGCTCCAGCTGGTCATTCTATTCTTATTGAGAGAGGTCAACGTGAGGCCTTTGTCATTGATAGAAGAAAATTCGACTCCTGGCTTGCTCAAGCAGCCTCAAGCAAAGGGGCTAATATCTCCACAAATTGTAGAGTGACTGAGATTAGCAAACCAAAGAATGGGATTCGAACTATACGAACCAAGGATCAAGAGTTTGAAGTTTCTGTGACTGTAATTGCTGAAGGGTCGCGCTCACTCCTAACAAAGAAAGTCGGATTCACCACTGTATCAAAGAGTAGCAAGTATCCAGCCTATCAATATGAGGTAAAGGGAATTGAAATAGAGGAAGACATTGTCGAGATGTTCTATGGAAGAGAACTTGCTCCAGGTTTCTTTGCGTGGATTATTCCACTTGGAGAAGGACGAGCTAGAATCGGACTGGCATCAAAGAACAAGTCGAAGATTAGACTTGATGCTGCGATGAAACACCATCCGATTATAGGTAAAAGACTAAAGAATGCATTCATTGAAAGAGGAATGGGGGGCACCGTACTTGTTGGCAGACCACTCTCAAGAATTTCAGCTGAAGGAATTGTAGTAGTTGGAGATGCTGCAGGAATGGTGAAAGCAACTACCGGAGGTGGTGTGATAATAGGAGGACTAGCCGCTCGTGAAGCTGGAAAAATAGTTAGTGATGCCATTGAAGAGGGTGACTTCACCCAAAAATCACTCTCTAGATATGACAGACGATACAGATCCCTATTTCATAGAGAATTGGAAACTATGTATTTGGCTCAAAGGGCTCTCTCATCACTCACTGACAAAGGACTTGATTCAGTTATCAAGGATGCACATGAATTAGATCTTCTGAACATAGTTAGAAAAGAAGGCGATATGGACCTGCAGGGAAGAGTGATACGAAAGCTCATCTCAGACCCACGAATGGTATTGGTGGGTTTGAAGGCTGTAAGATACATCAATCCATTCCTTTAGCTTTATGAATCAAGATAATTACAAACTTAGAGAGGAAAGACGCATGAAGGTACCGATTGAAAACAGAGTGCTTGACACGACAATAAAAATGCTAGAGAAGCATCCACTCTGTGACAGGTGCCTTGGTCGCCAATTCGCCTGGCTCAGTACAGACACATCGAATGAGGACAGGGGGCGTTCGTTGAAATTGGTTCTGTCTATGATTGCAGATGAAGAGATAAAATCTGGAGTCGGAGAACGTGGTAAAACAGCAATCAGTCTGTTGGCTGGAAAAGGGATGTTTGGGCCAGCGCAGACAATCGCTGAAAAGAACGCCATCGATTTCACTCGCGAGGACCAGTGTCATCTCTGCTCAGTCGATGGGCATTCGATTTTTGATAGGGTGGACACAATTGCTAGAAGCGCAACGAAACTGGTCAAAGAGATAGAGTTTGATACATTCTTGGTTGGAACAGTGGCAGTTTCTTTTCTTGATGAGAAACAGGATGAGCTAAGAGCAGAGCATTCACTCCTCCATGCTGAAGCACTGAAGTCTGATTTTAGTCGGGAGCTTGGTAAACAGATTCACGATATTCTAGGGAAAGAAGTGGATTTTGAAAAGCCCCATCTTGTGTTTCTTTATGACATGGTAAACGATGAAGTCCGATTGCAGATTAATCCGATTTTCATCTACGGAAGATATCGTAAACTAGTGAGGGGGATTCCTCAGAGTAGATGGGACTGTAAGGAGTGTAAGGGCAAGGGTTGCGATAAATGTAAGGGAACTGGAAGAAGATATCCTGATTCTATATCAGAGTATGTTGGTGTTGTAACACAGAGATTGGCTAGAGGTACGAGGTTCAAGTTTCATGCAGCAGGTAGAGAGGATGTCGACGTACTCATGTTGGGCGAGGGTAGACCTTTTGTCATTGAGGTTTCTGAACCTCAGACACGAACCCCTGACTTGAAAGCCTTAATGAAGACAATCAACAGAGAAGCCAAGAAACGGATTGAGGTAAAAGACCTTCAGCTCACCGACAGAGAACATTCTCAAAAGCTCAAAGAGGATGCATCTTCAAACATCAAAGAGTACACAGCAATAATCGAAACTGAAAAGGTTGTAAACAAGTCGGATATACAAAGAGTGGAAAACGTATTCTCAGGTGTTGAAATTGAACAGAGAACACCTGTTCGTGTTTCACATCGTAGGAGCGATCTAGTTCGTAAAAAAAGGATTCATGAAATTCAATTCAAGAAACATTCAGGTAAGACGCTAGAGGCATTCTTCAAAGTGCAGGGTGGAACTTACGTGAAAGAATTGATTTCTGGAGATGATGGTAGAACTAATCCCTCGATCGCAAGTGTGCTAGGTATTGACTGTGTTTGTAAGAAATTGGATGTAATAGCAATCTATGGAAAAACTTCTTAGCTGTGAATTTTCCAATAGCTGTTGCGAAATCCTTAAGTGTTGACCCAAGAGGTCTTGCTGGAACTCGGGTGTGAGTTTTGCTATCTTCACACATTTCGAGTATTGAACTATTGCGAGTGATATCAATGGTCAAAAAGAGTCATGGCTACAGAGCCCGAACACGCAGTTTGATGAGCAAGAGAGTACGACAGCGTGGACTCAACTCACCTAGTAGAGTGTTGATTGATTATGAGGAAGGCCAGAATGTTGATATTGTCATTGATCCTGGCTTTCACAAAGGTATGCCACATCGCAGATATCATGGTAAAACTGGAGTCGTTACAGGCTTGAGAGGGCGAGCGGTGGAAGTTGATGTAGGACTTGGTAAGGCTACAAAGACACTTATTATCAGACGCGAGCATCTCCGACCCAGTAGAGGTTGAGTGGTCAGAAATGCCAAAGGAGATTATTAGTGAGGAGGAAGTAACCCTTCCCCAGGTCAAGAAGCTACTAACCCAAAGAGGAAAAGAGGGAGAACTTTCTTTCCAGCAATCAATTACTCTCGAGCATGCTAGCTCATTTTCAAGGATGGCACCAGCTATATCAATCAAGGTTGTTGATAAGTTAATCAAGAGTTATGATTTGACCAGATCACAGGCGGTCCAGATAGTGAATATATCTCCAATTACTATTGAAGAACTCAAGTCAATTCTCTCTTCTCGTACAACTAGCCTCACAGAGGATCAAATGATTGAGATTGTAGACCTCATTATTAAGAACAGGTCATAGTTTTCTCTAGTTCTAATTGGCGCAGAGGGTTTCTTAGTCCGATTAGTTTTTATCCAATCGGGTCCAACAGTTTCACAATGTGCCCTAGTAGAAACAGGAGTGTTAACAAATGGAAGGACCTCAGAACAGGATGTTTGAGACGCATGCGTATATCCTGTCAGTCGTCCCTCCAAAGGAATTTCTCCGCGACTCTCGGCCTCGAGGAGAAACTATAGTCCAGGGCATTGGAGAGGCCTATTTCACGTTACTTGAAATGATTCCTCAAAAAGGAGTCAAACCGCATCCTCAAGAGCGAGTGTCAATTACTCGAAATTCTCAGAGCAAGATAGACCATGTTAAGAGAAGAATATTCTACGAGGACCTTGTTCCAGAGAGTGTTGCAGAACTATCTCTTGTAGTTGAAATTATCGTGACAAAACATGAGCACAAGTATGTCCAATTCTTCAATGAAGCCAGTCCAATAACCACAAGGATGCATTCTCTGCAACTTCTTCCTGGAATTGGACAGACACTCATGTGGGCTATTCTTGAGGAACGGAAACGAGAACCGTTCAAGAGCTTTGATGATATAGCATCTCGAACAAAACTACAGAATCCTAAGAAGGTCATCACAGCCCGAATAATTGATGAGCTGAAAGAGGATGTCAAACGCTGGCTGTTTGTACGACCCCCAAAACGTGATGAAAATGAACGCGATCATCGTGACCGTCCTCCAAGGCGATAAAAGACGACCCAGGTGAGGTATCTGTCAGACGAGATTCGTGTCCTTCTAAACAAGTACAAGGTGCAACCAAGGAAGAAACTTGGGCAGAGTTTTCTCAATAGTCACAGTATTGCAAGAGAGATTGTCAGGTTAGCTGAAGTTTCATCTCGAGACAGTGTTCTTGAGATTGGTGGGGGTCTAGGCATGCTGACACGTTGGATTGCTGCTGAGGCAGGAGCTATTTATGTTGTTGAAGTGGATCCTAGGCTTGTTAGAGCACTACGTGACGTAACAGAAGGATTAGACAATGTCCATATCATAGAGGGGGATGCACTGAAAGTTGATTTTCCTGATGTTAACAAAGTGATTGCGAACCTTCCTTATAGCATCTCATCAGAGGTTACATTTCGCCTCTTGAAAGAACTTGAGTTCGAGAGTGCTGTATTGATGTATCAAAAAGAGTTCGCAACACGATTGGTTGCAGAACCGGGTACCTCAGAGTACTCGCGTTTGACTATAAATGTGAGATATCAAGCTCAAGTAGAGTTGTTGATGGATGTGTCAGCAGACTTGTTCTATCCTGTACCTGCTGTTGACTCAATAGTTGTCAAAATCATTCCACGGAAAGAGGGATTATTCGCGAAAGACGAGTCGATATTCAATTGGATGATTGGAGGCATCTATCCATATCCCAACAAGAACGTCCGGAGGGCTTTGCGAATCTGGTTCCGTAACCTCGGTTTTGACTCAGAACTGATTCAGGAAGTTTTGAAAAGGACAGAAAACTATCTAGATGGATCAGAGAAGCTTCGCACTATAAATCTTGAGAAACTAATCTCTCTTTCAGATGTTCTCCTAGAGATGATATCAGAAGGCTTCATTGTTGGCCCATGAGTGTGAGAAAGGTGGTTGACTTTCGGAACTTCATTGTGTTTCCTGATGTATATCCTCCGTCTGGAGATACCTATCTCCTTCTAGATTCATTACATATCACCCCAAATGACGATTTTCTTGAAGTCGGATGTGGGGCAGGTCTTATTACACTCAAAGGAGCTGAGATAGCCAAGAGTGCAGTTAGTATTGATGTTTCACTTGATGCAGTCCGCAATACCAATGAGAACCTTAAACGACACACGCTTAATCATAAGTGTGCTGTTTTCCAGTCAGACCTACTCACGTCATTTGACCCATTGGTGAAGTTCTCTCTAATCGTTTTCAATCCTCCATACCTCCCAAATGATGATATGTCTACCAATCTGGATCATGCACTTATTGGAGGACTCACAGGTGCTGAGGTGACTCAGAGATTCATTCCTCAAGCAGTGGATCATTTGGTTGAGGGGGGACAAGTGTTTGTCGTTGTATCTACCTTAGCTGATAGTGAAGCCATATGGAAGACTATGAGTGAGTGCGGCCTTGGGGTTGAAAGAGTATCAGAAGAATCTCTATTCTTTGAAAAGATACAAGTTTTGAAGGGAACGCTCAAAGATAGACCCTAGGGAAACGATTTTATGAAGCCACTCAGGGCCTAGATGCGTTCTTGGAGTCTCTCAGAGGGAACCAGATATGTCTGAAAAGAAAGCTACCAAGCCAAAGAAGAAATCAGCTGCCAAGAAGGAACCAGCGAAGAAGACCACGAAGAAAACTACCAAGAAGGTAGAGGGTGTGGTGAGCAAGGATAGTCTGATTTACGTCGATTATAGCGCTTCGACACAAGATGATGGAGTTGTATTTGATACAACTATGGAAGCCGTTGCAAAGGATTCAATGATTTTCAGAGAGAATGACCGATATGAACCAATGCTTGTCGCTATTGGTTGGAACTGGTTACTTGCAGCACTAGAAGAGAAACTTGTAGGTATGAAGATTGGGGAGTCCAAGACTGTTGTGGTCCCACCAGAAAGAGGTGCTGGTGTAAGAGACCCAGCAAAAGTCAAGATGATTGCCAAGACAAAGCTTGCAAAACATGGGTCAAAACCTGTAAAGGGAGAATCAATCACTTTTGGGAAAGAACGTGGTGTCATTACTGCTGTTTTAGGTAGGTCAGTCAGAGTTGACTTCAACAGTCCACTGGCTGGTCGAAATCTTGAGTTCGATGTTACTGTAAGAGAGATAATAACAGATCCAATGGATAAAATCAAAGCAGTTGTAAAGAGGAGAATGCCAGGTATTCCTGATGATGATTTTAATTTCTCAATAGCACGTAAAATCATAACAATAGAATTGCCCAAAGAAACTAGATACATTCAGGATGTTGCATACGCGGAAATTGGTATTGCAGCTGATGCTTTGAAGGTATTTCCCGATGCAGAGGAAGTCAAGCTCGTAGTATCGTTTGACCGTCCAAAAGAGAACGTGACATAAAATCCCTCAGGAGTCTTATGGTCACTGAGAAAACCTTAAAAAATCATAAAATAGACAGAAGCTGTTACTAGTTCTCTAGAATTCATCTCCTACATGGAGTTTATTGATATGGAACATAATATGCAACCCCCGGATGAATTAAAGACGGGAACAACTACAGTTGGTCTTATTGCTAAAGACTGCGTTGTTTTAGCTAGCGACCAGAGAGCTACAATGGGATATCTGATAGCTAATAAAACTGCAAAGAAAATCTACAAGATTACGGACCGGATTGGTGCAACAATTGCAGGATCTGTAGCTGATGCTCAGGCAATCATGGATCTTTTGAGAGCTGAAGCCAAGCTATTCGAGATTCAGAGAGGCAGACCAATGCGTGTTAAGGCTCTAACACGACTTCTAAGTAATATTATGTTTCAGGGACGAGGACTCTACATGCTGGGATCTCTTGTCGGAGGCTTTGACGACGAAGGTCCACAGGTCTTTTACACAGATTTCGTAGGTTCTGTTATTCCAGATAAATTCACATCCAATGGGTCTGGTTCTCCAGTAGCATTGGGTGTTTTGGAAAACGGTTACAAAGACGACCTACCGAAAAAGAAAGCAATTGAATTAGCTGTAAGTGCGATAGCCGCTGCAATCGAGAGAGATGCTGCAACTGGTAATTCAATCTTGTGTAGTGTGATTGACAAAGACGGATATCAAGAAGTCGACAAAGAAACTATCATGAAGATCTGGAAAGGCCAGTAGTGACTGAATTTGTTGAACATCTAGCGGGAAAATCTCGCTCAAGGCTCGTCTAGCATAAGGAGTGTCTGGATAGAGCATTAGACAACATAGGGCAATGGTAGCCAAGGATTATGATGTGATTATCTATGCAGCCCAATAATGAACAAGAAGAATACGTTGACATCAGAGAGGTAATAAAGAAAGCACTACCCAGATCAGCTGCTATTAGCACAGTCGAGTATGAAGGTCCAGAGATAGCAATCTACTCAAAAGCTCCAAAGATACTCATTGATGACGGCGATAAAATCAAAGCCTTGGCTCGGAAAATGAGAAAACGGATAGTTGTCAGATCTTCTCCCGAAGTCAGGTTGACTCATGAGGAAACCGAAAAAGCCGTTCGTGAGCTTGTTCCTAGTGAGGCGGAAATCACTTCAATTGATTTTGATATATCAAGGGGCGAGGTGATAATTGAAGCACAAAAGCCCGGACTTGTTATAGGTCGTAGCGGTACAACGCTTAGAGAAATTACAAGACAGACATTCTGGCGACCCAATGTTATGCGGACTCCTCCAATTGAGAGTAAACTAATCAAACAAATTCGATATATCATCCAGTCTGAGGCAGCCACTCGTAACAAATCATTCCGAGAGATTGGAAGGAGAATTCACAGACCCCAACTTGTGGACAATGGTTGGATCAGGTTAACAGCTATGGGAGGGTTCAGAGAAGTCGGAAGACAGTGCATGTTCTTACAAACATCAGAGAGCAATGTACTGATTGAGTGTGGTGTAAACGTTGGTGCACCCAGTAAGGCATTTCCACGGTTAGATATGCCAGAGTTTAGTGTCGATGACTTAGACGCAGTAGTAATCACGCACGCTCATCTTGACCATTGTGGAATGGTTCCATTCCTCTTCAAGTATGGTTATCGTGGTCCTGTCTATATGACTCATCCAACTCTCAACCTAGCTACACTTCTACAGCTAGACTATCTTGAAGTAGCTGAGAGAGAGGGAAAGCTGAGACCTTATCGTGATAGAGACGTCAAGGAATCAATACTACATACAATACCTCTCAATTATGGAGAAGTCACTGATATCGCGCCTGATGTTAGACTCACGCTTCACAACGCGGGTCATATTCTCGGATCATCCATAGTTCACTTTCATATTGGAGATGGACAGTATAACATGGCCTACACTGGCGATTTCAAGTTTGGTAGGACCAGATTGCTTGAGCCTGCAACGTTCACTTTTCCACGGTTGGAAACGCTCATAATTGAAAGTACTTATGGCCATCCTACTGATAAGATGCCACCAAGGCAAGATGTAGAACGAAAGTTCGCACAGATTCTGAAAAGAGCACTGGATCGAGGAGGAAAGGTCTTAATTCCAGTTCTTGCGGTTGGACGTGCTCAAGAGATTATGCTAGTTATTGAAGACCTCGTAACCAAAGAACGGATACCAAAGGTTCCAGTGTTTATTGAAGGAATGATTGCACAGGCTACTGCAATTCACACCACCCATCCAGAAGCACTGAGTAAGAAGATACGAGAGATGATTTTCCATCAAGGAGTGAATCCATTCCTATCCGAAATCTTTGTTCAGGTTGATAATCCGGACCAGAGAGAAGAGATTACCGAAGCTGAGCCCTGTATTATCATGGCGACATCAGGTATGCTTGCCGGCGGACCAAGTGTGGACTACTTCAGACTCTTAGCCCCAGATGAGAAAAATCTGCTATGCTTCGTGAGCTATCAGGGAGAAGGTACACTAGGTAGGCGTATTCAGAAAGGTTGGAAAGAGGTCAATATGAGGAATCGTGAAGGACAGACAACAGTCGTTCCAGTGAATATGGAGGTCACGACAGTTGAGGGCTTCTCTGGGCATTCGGATAGAAAACAAATATTGAACTTTGTCAAGAGAGTGAACCCGGTTCCTGAGAGAATTCTAGTTGCACATGGAGAAGTAAGCAAAACAATTGGTCTAGCATCTACTATCCACAAGGCACTAAATGTGGAAACAAAAGCGCCAATGGTCACAGAAACTGTGAAACTTCGATGACTCTCTAGAAACTAACGAATGAAGGGGTCACAATCATACAACCATCATTGACGAGCGCAATTTCAGCCATGTAACCACGTGTTTCTCCACGGATTCGTTCAATTATTCGTCGTAGCTCGAGATGAGTTTGATCATTTCCATCATTGAGTCGTGAGATATCTAACAAGACTATGTTGCCCTCACGAATCTCATTCACAACGAATGGCACATCGGCAAGTGATTCAAGTTTTTTTGACCTGATGAGAATTTTCTCCAGTTCATCAAGCCTTTTGATATCATGACTGAGGAGTCGTTCTGGCTTGTTATCCTTAGCAGGGGAGAAGACACCAAGACTTGGAAATTTTCTTTGTACCGTTTTTTCTTCAGGAGAGTCAGAACTTTGATTTCTTCTAAATAGGAACCTCACACTTAACACCTCAGTTCAGTTGAATAAAGTCGATGTACGAAGAAAAGACCGAGTATTATAACTCGGAGCCAACCTTTATCACAAACTCAATCCAAGGGCTCGGTGATTGCGATGTCTAAGAGGAAGGAGGACGAAGATCTCTCAAAATTAAGAGAGCAGTTGAAAGCCCTTAGTAACCGCCATGCGATGGAGATTCTTCAGGTATTGAGTCCTCAGACCGGAGAGATTGTTCCCACTCTTGGTTGGGATGGGATTGTAGAGGGTATGATCGCTCTAGAGGGAGTGAGAAAGCCTGTGGTGGCATCGCGTAACGAGAAATCACAACAACAGGCTGAATATGAAAATTTACGTCAGACCTTAATGTCTGGAGGTACAATCTATGAAACAATGAATAAACTGATTCGCTCGGGGTTCGTTATCTCAACAGGAGACAAGGGGAGAAAACAACGTGGGTTCATGATCACTCATGAGGGACGACTTGCTCTTGCTGCTATTGGACGACTGGGAGGACCAGTTGGTACAGGTACTGATGTCCAGCAAGCGGCAAAGATACTACTCAAACACAAGAACTTCGTGAGCTTACTTCCGGCTCAAGAGAAATTCATCAGTGAAGTTGGGGATATTGATGGAAATCTAGTGATTCAGATGCCTCCTGGTTCTGGAAAGACCTTTCTCGCAATGATAATTGTCCTGTTGCGACTACAGAAGGGAATCAGATGTCTATATCTGAGTCCCTACACATCTTTGAGTAGACAGATTGTCGAGGAATATGGAAACCTGTTCAAAGAACTGGGATACTCTGTTGTCCGTCATGATGGACTAAGCAGAGCAACAGACAAAGAGCTTGAGGGTGGAGATTTAATCATTGCAATGTATGAGTCCTTTGCATCTGCATTGCTGCAAAAGAAGAATTGGACTGATGATTTAAGACTCACTGTGGTCGATGAACTTACTGAACTAGATTCAGTCATGGCTGTCACACCACAAAGCCTAGGAGCAGATAGAAGTACAAAATTGGACACAATTATCACTCTGTTGAAAGGTGTTTCCCAGATTGTTACACTATCTTCCCGTTTTGGTGAAACCGAAGAAGTCACCAGTTGGCTCAACGCCAAAGTCTTCAGACCAAATGTTAGACTAGTTCCAGATGAATTCATTGTGAGTCAAGTTGGAGATCAATTCGAGATAGTCAGTAGTGATGGTACACAAAGGACCAGTTCAGCTCAAGATGATATTCTGGATGCTGTGATGAATCACTTCATAGACTACAAGAACAAGTCAATTTTAATCGTGGTAAGTTCAAGATTTCGGGCTCAAGGTGTTGCACGGAGACTTGCTAGAACGCATCCAAGGGAAATAGACAAGGATCTTGTGAATCGAATAGTCGGATCTGGCGAAGACCTTCCATTGAGCAATAGACTAGCAGATACCTTGAAGTATGGTATCGCGTTTCATCATTCGGGTTTGGATGCTGGTGTTCGCGAGAGATTGGAACGTGAAATCCGGAAAAAAGGAATCAAGACTGTTGTTTCAACAACAGGAATAACTTCGGGGATTAGCTTCCCATTCGACTGCGTCCTTATTCTATTCGATCGGAGCATGTACTTCCTCGAAACACGCTCAAGATATCTGCAGGTTGCAGGTCGAATTGGTGAATACGATCTTGCACAACGTGGAGGAAGAGTATATCTAGCATTTGAAGATCCAGCCGGAGATGGGCCAATTGTTAGGGATATAGTGGAGAAACTCCTACATCGTCCAATCGAACCTCTGAATCCTGGTGTGTTGTATCCAAGTTTGGCAATAAGTATCTTGATTCGAGATACCGTTAACGTAAGGACATTTGTCCGGAAAGACCTAGCTGATAGTTTCATGGATTTTGTTAAGGGTACTTTCAAAGGAACTGTTGACATGGAATACTCTGCTGAAATGAAGAGTTTCTTCAATTCTCTCTTTAATTGGTTGGAGAAACAAGGAATTTTCGAGAAGGTGGAGAAAGGGTACAGGCTGTCAAAAACTGCCCGTAGTGCAATTTTGGCTAATATTGATATTATGGACTATGTTCAGGTGAGTCGTCCTCTCTCGAAACTGAGTGAGGACGCAAACGAATCTAATCTTGTCGACCTATTACTGCAATGCAGAATGGCTCAATCTATTCGGCCGAGATCATTTGTACCTTCCAAGATTGAGCTAAATCTAATGAAGTTAGACACTCCAGAGGAATGGTATCTGAATAGAGTTCCAGAGAGACAAGCAGTGAAAAAGGCAGTCCTCGAGAGATGGCTGGATGAACAAGATGTGGGGACCATTGTGAAAGAGGCCGCAGAGATGGCGAGGGGAATCAGCCTAGATGAAGGAGACCTCAATTCACTTCTTGGAGTATGCAGTAGAAGCGCAGAGAATCTGAGCCAGTTTCTATCTGCAACAAAAAGAAAAGGCTTGGCTAAACGGATGACCATTCTAAGTAGACAGTTATTGTATGGTGTCAATGAGGACCTTGCTGGTTCAGACTTGCTCGAGCTACAATTACTTCCTGGTGATGACTCTCCATCCAGTCGACTGCCCAGGAATACAGCTAGAACTCTCTATGAAAGAGGATACACATCTATCTCTGATGTAGTTAAGAAAGACCTTGGAGCCAGTAAAGAGGGATATGCACGAGATCGTTTTGCAAAGAACTGTGGACTTGAACCAGATCTTGCCAGGGAGGTCTACAAGGCAGCTTTGTCACATGTAAGAGCCAAACTTGAGGAAGATGACGAAGAATAGAAAACTCAAGATTTTCCAAAAACCCAGAGATTATCATTGATATGATGAATTGACTTGATAACCTTTCCCCCACTTGCAGCTCTCAATGGTTCAGCAGACATCATAGACACACCCACAGCTAGTGGTTTGCCGTGTGTTTCATCAACTATTACTACGATTCCGTTTTCTTTGACACGATCATCTATTTCTGTGATTCCAGGACGCATTATGTCAGCTCCATTTACAACAAAACGAACAGCACCCATGTCTACTGTCACTCTTGGAACATCGATTAGACCATCAAGAAGTGCTCTGAGGGTGGGAAACATACGTCCCTCATACTCGAAGAAGATAATCTCTCCATTCAGAAGAAAGATTCGGGATCCATCGTCGAGAACTCCACCTTCGAGTTGAGTCTTTGCATCCATTTTCTCAATAGGGGACTCAATCTCCTTCTCAATTCTTTCAATCTCTTCCTTCTGTTCACGTTTCTTCAACAGATGGCGTTTTTTGATTCTTTCAATCTTTGGCATTATGTTTACTTGGAAAAGCCATCCTTTTGAAGACTTTGTCATGTCTATGTCATTTGAAAAGACCAGCTTCATCGTCATGTTTTTAAGCCGAGGCCAAAGACTAGCGCGAACGTCGAGTGACCATAGGCCACATGACGAGTTTGTTGGTGATTTCATGAATGCAGGCAGACCCATGGAACTTCTCCAGACCTCTATTGGAGACCAAGTACTGGTTGAGTTGAAAGGTAGAAAGAAAATCAAGGGAAAACTGCGGGGTTATGACCAACACCTGAACCTCATTCTTGAGGATGCTGAGGAAATATCAGTCAATCCAGAAACGGATGAGCAGATCATCGAAGTGGTCAAGACAGTGATAGTGAGAGGCGACAACGTCGTGATCGTCTCACCTCCGCCCAAATAATCCAAGGAGTAAACTACGATGGGTAAAGGCACACCAGCGAAAGGCAAGAAGAACAACCCACACCATATACGATGTAGAAGATGCGGCAGAAGATCCTATCACGTAAGGCACAAAGCATGTGCAGCCTGTGGGTACGGACGCTCAGCCAAGCTCCGTCAGTTCAAATGGGCGCACAAGAAAGTTCATGGCGTTCGTGTTCGTGGGTAATGTACTTCTTGTCACTGATTTTCATATCAAAACTTGATTCACTAATGTATCTAATTTTTAATTCTCATTCGGAAAAAAGAAGAGATGTCGCTCCAAAAAAGCGACATTAACTAGGTCAGTGTTCAGTACTCAAGGTAGATTCCAGCGATATTCAACATATAATTGGCTTCGAGGTTTTGAACTCTAATTCCAATAAATTCGCCTTCTGAAACGGACAGGTTTTGAACGAAGACATGTCTGATGTATGTATTCGGTGCGGTGATTGGAACTGAAGTTCTTTTATCAAGGTGATTCCATTGTTCTTGGAAGTTGTTAAATCCCTTCACCACAGCCAGTGCGATGTTGACTGCTGGGTTTAGTTGATCACCCCCAACAACTACGGACACCTTCACCATTCCGGATCGCGGGGCAATGATTGATGAATTAATCCACTTCGTGTGCGCAAGTACTGTACCAACTTGGCCTGAAGCACCAGCATTCGACCCGTTGGTTTGAAGTATGGGTACAGAGAAAAATCGGTCTGTCATAGATATCAACCTAAAGTTGAACTGTTTACTTTGGATATTAGGTTTCGTTGTGTGTTACAAGTTTCATCAGAATTAGTTGATATCCTGCTAAAGTAAATCTTTCACTTTCTTGAGCACATCTATTGCCAGAATAGGACTTCCACAGAATTGACAAGTAGTTTCCTTGCCTTTCTTTGGGTATTTTATTTTCCTGAAACAAATTGGGCACTCAAGCATCCAGATTAATAATCCAATTTCATTCAATTGAGCAAAAATTGTTTCAAAGTCGGCTAGCATGTCGAACGGGACTTTTATTCGTCCTAGAGCTTTATTCGAAACGAAGATACCCACATTCGATATTATACCATCTAGATCACGTTGTGAAATCAGATGAGCTACTAAGTCAGTGATTGTATGGTACACTTGACTCGTTGAGATTTTCCTAGGATCAGTTTCATGTAAACGAGCTATGAGTGAATGTACCTGCTTTTTTGACGCAACTTCGAATAAATCAATGTCTGTTTTATGTTTCAAAAGGCTCAAGATTAGGTCTTTTGCCTTTTCAAGGAAGAAAGTAGAAACATATGGTTTCATTTTTGGATTTTTGGCAACATTGAGTAAATCACCATCGCGCTTGAACTTCGATAGGCTTTCAATTGTCGAGTGACTCTCATCAGGGTTCTTGAGGAAGAGTTTCTGTCTTTCAAATAAAGCAAGAAAGAGAACAGCTTTGTACTCTTCGCATGAATAGTAGTATGTTTGACTCTCAGAGGGTTTTGATTGATAACCTATCGCTAAACCGTGTGTGAAAATTCTTGATTTTTTCTTCCTAATTTGAATGCTACGGATCTCATCAAAATCAAGATGATGAAGTCGTTCACGTATTTCTCCAAGCATGCCCTTAATTTTTAGGAAGACAATACCTTTGTTTGTTATAACAAGGTCGCCCCAGTGATTCTCGTATATGCATCTTATAATATGAAAAACTGATTCGTTTGGGTTGATACCTTCAAGCTTTGTCAAACCTATCCACGAAAATCCTGATTGATATAGTCGAGTTAAGTGTTCCTAGAAAAATGTCAACACTCAAACGGGACAGTAGTACTCATTGGAGAGGCTATGAAGATACTAAAGAGATGCGGGAGGAGGATACCTGTGAATCAGGATGATGAATCCAAGTCATCAATGATTTCAATAATCCTCACTACTTAGTCGAGAGTTTCTGCATCTGTAGATTCTGCTATAGCTTTTTTGCCAACTTGGCAAGTGTATTCGCACTTTTGAGATCAATATCTACAAGATGGATCTTTTCGACACTGTCTAGTTTAGCTAAGTAATAGCCGGCACCGTTTCATATCTACCTAAACCCTACTACGAGCACCTTCATTTTGTGCTCTTCTCAAAGTATGAGTATCACTAAGTTAGGAATGGCAGGTAAGACCACTATCGTAGAGTACTGTATGGATGAAGGCAAGTTTCATGTTCAGCGGGGAAATTTGGATTGGGAGTTCAGCGTTGGGTGATGATTGCGTGAGTGAGAGAGAGCTTGGATTGAATGTGAATAGATTATCGTGAAGTCCTGGGATGGTTCTTCACCGGGCACACAACCGGTCCAGTAAGTTACTATATCAAATGTCACGCATTTTCCGGGTATAGTGTACTGACCATCTGGCCAATCTATCATCCACGGTAGGTTGACATCCGGATATTTATTGCTCTCCAAACAGATCTCCTGATCAACGTAGAACGTGGCTCTCCAGTAATCAGATGCACAACATGGTCCGTCTGCTAGATGCGTCCAGACAATGTTGATTCTTCCCTTA
>JAEOUL010000253.1 GCA_016839345.1 Candidatus Thorarchaeota archaeon
GTTACAATATAGAATCCTGAATCAAGAACAGATCTGAGGAGAGCACCCCAGGCTTCTTTTCTTCTGTGATGAAATGTGAAAACCATGATGCCTTCTTTTGACAGAATTCGATTGCTTTCAGTGAACACCTTGGTCAGTCCACTTACAAACTCTTCTTTCCCCTTTTCCTGATATCGATTCTCGATAACCTCTTTTTCGTATGGAACAAGCTCTGATTCAAAGAATCTGTATCTATCTTTCAGTGCGAGCCGTAACCACACATAGAAGAAGTTAGAGAGTTCTGAATACATCACATTTCCATAGTAAGGTGGATCAGTAACAACAACATCTGCTATCCCATCTGGAACATCTATACTCTCAGACGATCCACATTTCAAAAAGACATCAGCATCTTTCATCAGTTTTTGATAATTCTTCGCAATTTTTCGAGATTTCTGATTCGAAAGTTGTATCTTCTTCATTGACACTCCATCATGAACTCGTTCGAAAGGTGTTCTGCAGTATTCTTTTCCTTCAATCACCAGATTGACAAATGCAGTAAATGCTCCTCTTCCTTTTGGAGTGTCATAGCAATTGGCCTCTACCGGGGACATTGATGGCGAAAATGAATGAGTTCGAAAGATATCAGTGATGAACCCTCTTGTTGCATTATACTTAGCAAACATGTTGTTGTATTTGAGACTGTTTGAAAATGCTAAGAGCAGGAACTCTTTTAGATTCCAATCGTCAATCTGAAGAATCCAACGATAGATCTTTCCCAAATTCAAAAGCTGTCTAGGATTGAACATGTCACTGAATTTTTCATAACCATGATTCAGTGCACGTTTTGTCTCTACTCCAAGTGGAATCAAGACATCAGGAATTGGTAAGTTGTGGCTCTCCTTCTCATATTCGTTGCAAGCATTTTCTAGTATTTTCTTATCTCTTTCATCCGCTGCTTTGTAACCTCTTCCCCTTGCAAGCTGTTTGTTTCCAATAACATCACAGTGTTTGCAGTAGAACTCAATTGCATACATCTTCTCTTGGAAACGACCTGATTCACGCACAGATTGAACTATCACCTCACTGTGACCGCACTCATGCTCTGTGCATGTGTATCTACGACCTTTAGATAAAGAAAACTCTGTCGGGATGAATTTGTAGTCACATTTCGTGCATTTGGACGATTTTCTGGCATTTTTTGCTTCAAAAACAGTCCAACATTGAGGACAGACTACATAATCCCCATCATTTTTTGGATCCTTCGCAAGGAAAAAATTGCGCATTAGGGGTATGTCTTTTGCGCATTTCGAGCATATGCCTACTTTGTAATAGAAATAATAGATGGCCTCAGCTGTTTCTCCACATTCCGGACATAATGTCTGATAGTATTGGCGTATCTCCTGTCCGAGATCTCTCTCCAGTTCTATTAACGAACCCCGAAGAAGTTCAGGATCAATATCTTCAATCTGTTTCTTCACTATGAACCATGAAACTGGATTGATATCCCCACCAATCACCTTGCACCCGAGTCTGAGTGCCTCAATCACTGTTGTTCCTCCTCCCATCATAGGATCTAGGACAACCTTTCCCTCAAAATCCATATCTTCAGAATATAGATTCCAGAGAGTGCTTGGTTTCTTATCTTCGGCGAGGGAGTAGAGTAGAATAGTTCTAAACACTGAACCAAGTCGCCTTGCCCACCATTTATGCATTACATAGACAGGTCTATAGTGTCTTCTCCCAAATCCTGTCGATTCCTTCTCAGCAATCTTATTGATCTTCATAATCGGAAATGTAGACTCAATCGGACGCTTCAGTGGAGTTGAACCTCCATCTGTACGATATGTATTACAGCCCTTTCAACATTACTGAGTCAGTTTCTTTTCCATAAAGAACCCTGGAACAGTGTATCCTATAGACTTGAACATCTCTATGTCCATGTCATCTTGAGAATGAAGCAGAATATACAGCGAAGAATACCCCGATTCTTTCGCCCATTTTTCCACAGAATGAATGAGGGCGTTCCATAGTTCATCACCCAAACTCTGAGACATTATCGAGATGTTGTAAATCTGAGCTATCTTTTCATTGAAACTTGAAACTCCTGCCCATATAGATCCCACCAACTCATCATCAATAATAGCTTCCAACCTCAGATGGTTCTCTGAATCATCTACGAATTTACTGTAGAACTCTTCATACATTTCTTCAATCATCTCATCTTCAGCATTCACTGAAAACAGAACTCTTCTTTTGAACCGTTCAAGCTCAAACACTCGAACTTCAGCTTTCATCCTTTCTTCCCGAATTTTAAACTGACTATCCTCTGAGTTGACAATATCTTTATCCAGCTTCTTTGAGATGGGAACGACCTTCACTTTGTATCCATTCTTCTTGTAAAGTGCGAGTGCATATTCATTGTCTGCATGAACAAATAGTCCGATGTTGAGGTTCAATTCCTTGCTGAACTCTTCTGCAGTCATCAACAGCATCTTGCCAAGGCCGTTTCCATAGAATTCAGGAGCTACAATGATATCATAGATCCACTGAGGTCTTTGAATATCCCAAGGGTCTTCACTATTCCTTAACCCCATCCACAGATATCCACAACATGTACCATCTTCATGTTTCACAATGAAAACTCTAGCTGTTTTGTCACCGAAGTCAAAATAGTCCTCCAACTCCTCTTTGCTGAGTTTCTCCAGTTCTTCATCAGACTTTCCGGGATTATCCTCCACCAACTTTTCATACATACTTTTTCTCAGGGTCTTCAATGTGTCATAGCTCAATCTGAAAAAGAAGTCCATATCATCTTTACCTGCCACAACTACATAGAAACTCATTCACTTTCACTGGTTGACGCGCACAATTGATAGACCTATAAGCTCACCCCTTCGCGCGACCCCCATCAATAGGACGAAATGGAACGCTGAGTAATCCTTTTATTGATACCAGAGATGCAAACGACTCGCACGGGACGTAGCTCAATCTGGCAGAGCAATGGACTGTAGATCCATCGGTTGCCGGTTCAAATCCGGCCGTCCCGACCATTCTTTCTTAAGCTCATAGAGGGCTAGTGTTCAATGAAAGACAGGATTTTTTTCGGCAAACGTCGATTTTCGTAAATCTAATAAAACCATTCTCCAATGATAGAGCGGAAGATACTATTCAATAGAATAACAAGGGTGAGCCATACCGCTTGGTCATTTTGGACAATGGTGGTCACACTTAGGGTGTATTTGTTCACCAAGACCACCGGCTTTGACCAACTTTGCGGGTTACCTATATCGCTGTGATATTCATGTCATGGAGATCATCAGAAAACGACGCAGTAGACTCAATCAGGGTTGCAGTACTAGGTGCTGGACACGCAGGTAGAGGACTCGCTGGTTATCTCTCCATTCACGGATTTGATGTTTCTCTCTATAATCGTACAATCGCCAATGTCAAAAACATATCAAAAATAGATGGAATCAAGGTTCAGGGTCTCTATGATTCATTCGCCCATCTCCCCTTGGTCACAGATGATATAGCCAAGGCTATTGAAGACCGTGATATACTGATTGTTGTTGTCCCTGCACAGGCACACACCTTTTTTGCAAAATCTATCTCCCCCCATCTACAATCAGGACAGACAATACTTCTGATGCCAGGTAGGACCGGCGGTGCACTTGAGTTTGCCCAAATCTTGAAGTCACAATCTCATACTAGTCGAATTTTGTTAGGCGAGGCTCAAACATTCAGCTTCGTATCACGGATTACTGGAACAGACTCCGTGCTGATTTCCAAGGTTAAGAACAGTACAAAAGTAAGTGCCTTCCCAGCATCTCACAACCACCAATTTCTAAGGAGTCTAAGACGACTTCCAATTACGTTGAGTATGGCTGATGATGTCATGGAAACCAGCCTTGATAATGTCGGTGCGATGCTACATCCAACACCCACAATTCTCTGTGCAGGTCTACTGGAGTCTAAAGAAGGTGGATACAACCACTATCATGATGCTATTTCCGAATCAGTAGGACGACTAATAGAACGAATGGATGTTGAAAGGATCAATGTTTCTCGTGAGTATGTTTCTCGTCCTGTATCTCTTCTGGAATGGTTGAGGACCACCTATGATGCTGAAGGAACTACACTTTGTGATTGTATTCAAAGTATTGATGCCTATGATGATGTGGGCAGTCCTTCGTCACTGAATCATCGTTACGTATTAGAAGATGTACCCACAGGTCTCGTACCTATCTCTCATCTTGGAAAATTAGCCGGAGTTGAAACTCCTGCAATAGATGCAGTAATCAACATAGCCTGTCAGCTCTATGACTGTGACTTCTGGAACACCGGAAGGAATCTTGAAAATATGGGTCTTGAGGGACTGAATCCGTACGAAGTACGGGAATATGTCAGAACTGGAGTCATGCCGGAACAATATCCAGAGTGGCATGAATTGTCCGACTTTTTTGGATTGGAGGTGGATGATATTTGAGAATCTTGGGAGCTGCTATAGGAAGTTGTGTCCATGTGGCTGGTGTTCTCAGATTTCTCACACTCGCGGAGGAAGAGGGACATGAAACAACCTTCTTGGGACCAGCGGTTTCTATAGATGAATTGATAGTGAAAGCAAAGGAACACAATCCTGATGTTATCGGTGTGAGCTATAGACTTACAGCGATTAGCGCGGAAAAGCTTCTTGAAGACTTGAAGAGCGCTGTAGAAGAATCAGGTCTAGAGAAGAAACGATGGGTGCTTGGTTGTACTGCGCCAGTCAAACCAATCGCAGAGCGAACCATGTTTTTTGAGGAGATATTCACTGGTTTCTCGACCGATGAGGATTCGATTAATTTTCTACGTGGCCGTACACACATGCCGGTAGAAGAGAAGTATCCCCAAGACTTGATGACAAGAATGACCATTAAGAGTCCAATCCCAATCATAAGACACCATTTTGGCCTACCTACAATTGAAGAAACCATAGACGGTGTCAAAAAGATTGCAGAGGCTTCTGTCCTAGATGTTATCTCTATTGGACCTGATCAGAACGCCCAAGAATCGTTCTTTCAACCATCCGAGATGAATGAAAGCTTGGATGGTGACGGAGGCGTTCCGATTAGAACATCCAAAGATTTGCGGCGAATCTTTGAAGCATCACGAATAGGCAACTACCCACTGTTGAGATGTTATAGTGGCACTCGCGATCTGTTATCTTGGGCTCAGTTATTAAAGAAAACCATAAACAATGCCTGGTGTGCAACTCCCCTACTATGGTACAGTGAGTTGGACGGAAGAAGTTCGAGGTCTCTCGAAAAGGCAATCGCAGAGAACAAAGAGAATCACCGATGGCATGCAAAGAATGACATCCCTGTAGAGATAAATGAACCACATCACTGGAGCTTGAGAAGTGCTCATGATACAATCGCAGTTGCCATGGCATATCTTTCTGCATACAACGCTAAGAAAACTGGTGTAAGACACTACATTTCACAATATATGCTAAACACGCCCCTTGGAACTTCCCCAAAGATGGATCTTGCTAAGATGCTTGCAAAAATCGAGCTTATCGAGTCGCTTCATGATCACAACTTTGTTTCTCTAAGACAGATACGCCCTGGTCTTTTTTCCTACCCGCCTGATTTTGACTTGGGTAAGGGTCAACTTGCATCATCAATTTACACCGGAATGATGCTGAAACCTCATATTGTGCATGTCGTTGGTTTCTGTGAAGCTAATCATGCTGCAA
>JAEOUL010000035.1 GCA_016839345.1 Candidatus Thorarchaeota archaeon
AGCAACCAGTTTATCCGTCTTGATTGTGTGCAAATCAAGTCCGATTTCTTCAGGAGAATATCCAAAACCAAGAGCAATGATTTGTGGAAAATGAAGAACTGGAATTTCAAGGTCTTCCATTTCAAATTTCTTTTTGATGCCTCTTTGACCCATGTCGTGTTGTAGATGACAGAGTGAACAAACAGTTACAATTCCATCAATACCCGCTTTATTCGCATCTTCAAGTCGTTCATGAAGTACTCTGTCTGCAAGATCATCTTGAACTCCGCGTAGTAATCCACCGCAACAACGGTGACGTCCAGTATATTGGACACTATTGATTCCAACCTGCTCAATGAGTTCATCTGCAAAGGTTGGTCTCTCAGAATATTCGATGTTCAGTAGCTCGTGAGGTTTGAGCATATGACATCCATACCGAAGACCTATTGAGATATTACTGAGGTCTCTTGTGGATTTAGCATTGATTTTATCGGGTCCAATATCTTTGTGGAGGAAATCAACTAAGTGACGTGCTTCTACAGTTCCTTCATAATGAAGTCCGACACTTCGTAGAATCTCATCAACTCGTTCTCGCATCTCAGGATATGTGGCAAGTACATGATTCACTCGTTTGTATGAATGGAAACATCCACTACATGGCGTAAGAAGATCTAATCCCATCTGTTCAGCTTTAGCAAGATTCCGAGCTGCCATTGCAACAGATGTTGTAAGATCAAGAGATTGCATCCAAAAAGGAGCACAACAAGTCTCATTTGGAATGTCTATCGTTTCGACATTTAAAGTTTCGAGCACCTTTCTAGTGGCAGCTTCATATCCTATGAGCGACCTCCGTGTAGGAACAAGACAGCCCCATGCCATTGCCTTTTTCATGACCTACCCTCCTTCTTATTTGCAGCAAGGACTTCTGGCAATCCTGCAGCTTTCATTATTCCCTGTAGTTGTTTGACATCAGGTTCCTGAAGGGGAGGAAGTCCAAGATTCTCGCGTAGTTTGTCTACTGACGCAGTCCTAGTACTGACTCTTCCATTTTCCATGACCATCTCAGCCATGTGGACATATCCTGGAGCAGCATTACCTTCCCTACTAGCCATATTCCTTAGTACAGTGACCACATCTGTGAAGTTTACTTGTTGTACACATCTCTCTTCACATGTAAAACAAGCAGCACAAAGCCAAATCTGATCACTGGAGAGCACTTCATCCTATAGTCCGAGAAGCACATTACCCAAAACCATCCATGGACGATAATCGATAACTGAGCCTACTGGACAACCGCCACTACATGCTCCACACTTCAAGCATCGGAGGAGTCCTTCTCCTCCCACCTCATGGGCGACCTCGTATTTGAATGACGATGTAACATCTTCATCATGAACGGGGAAATCGCCTCTATATCCTCTCTTCTCTGTTTGTTCCATTGTTACCTCACACCTGCCAATGATTGTAGTATTCTACTGGGACTAGTTCGGTTATCATGCAGTCCCAACCCTTCGTCATCAATTCCTAATGCAGGACCAAGAAACTGCGGAAGAGTCAAAATTGGTATTCTTGATTTCTCCCACCTGCCACCAAATTGAACCTGAGTAAGCTGAATATCACAATATGTACATGCTGTAATAATCCCCTCAGCACCAGATTCTTTCACGTTCCTGACTTTATCCAAACCTACCTTACCTGCGAGTTTTTCATCCATTGCGAGCAGAGGTGCTCCACAACAAGCTAACTTCTCCGGGTATTCAACAGGTATTCCACCAGCTATCCGAATTACTGAATCAATAATCGTGGGTATTGTTTCACCCTTAGAATGAATATTATCGAAAGGTCTCGTTGCATGGCACCCATAATGTGCTGCAAGCCTGATACCACGGTAAGGATTTACAATCGCCTGTCGTAGATCATAGAAACCTATGTCTTCCTGAAAAACATCCAACAGGTGCTTCACTTTCACCTTTCGCTTGTATTCAAGACCATCGGTCGATAGTAGTGAATTGACCTCCATTCTTGCAGTCTTTCGTCTATCCAATAGTTTCTTTGCATGCTTTAGAGAACTTGCACAGGCACTACAGATTGCCAGTAGGTCCTTTCCTTTACTCTCTGCCATGGCAAGAATCCTCGCATTCAAAGCAAGGTATGCTTGTTCGTCAATCGACTCAAGATATAATGCTCCACAGCAATTCACATTATTGAGAAACTCAAGACCTATACCTAGTTTCTCTAGAACTAATTTCGTTGCTGCTTCATATGAAGGAAGCCGTACTGGGGTTGAACAACCTCTAAATAGTACGTATTCCTTCAATGAATCTACTCTCCCTTATCCAGATATTTTGAATTCACAAGGTCAGTGAACCGTTTATTATGGGTCAAGCGAGAGCTTAATCCAAGCTTCTTTCTTTGATCAGAGATATGATCAGAATACTCTCGCTTCATCAACCAGCCATCAGCTAGAATCTTCTGAGCTGCTTGTTTGAACTTCTGTGGAATTATGCCCTCCTTCACTGCAAGTCGTCGTACAACATCGAAAACTTCTGAAAGATTGACATCATATTGACATGTATTCTCACACATACGGCAAGTCTTGCATAACCAAGGCTGTTAACTCCTCAAAACATCTTCTCGAGCACCAACCAAAATCCGTTGGATGATCTGACGTGGATGAAGGTGAGTAA
>JAEOUL010000254.1 GCA_016839345.1 Candidatus Thorarchaeota archaeon
AGCTAACAACTACATCAATCACTCATATACTCACGGCATGTGGATCTATTATTCTCACAATGCAACTGTAGAAAAGAATGAAATCTATAATGCCGATGGTTATGAATCTGGACCTACCTGTGGTGTAATGGTGCAATTGAGCAATGATACAGCACTCGTGAACAATGTCATCGGATACAATAGAGAGATGGGAGTCACTGTCGATAATAGCCATAATGGAGAAATTATTGGAAATACAATCTTCGAGAGTTACTCACTTGGAATTTACGTCATTATCGGCTCTGGTTGGGATATTTCACACAATGTGATATATGATTGCAATGATCCCGGAATAGTCTTTGAATCTTCAAGTCACGACAATCTCATCTACTACAACGATTTTGGCTGGTGTGGCACATACCAAGCCTGGGATGGTGGCACAGACAATTCCTGGAACTATACTGAAGTTGGAAATTGGTATAGTAACTACATCGGTACTGGAACCTATTTGATTGATGGTCCAGCTGGGGCAGTTGACTACTATCCTTCAGTGAGCCTCTATTGCGGTGTGACCACTCCGTATGAGTACGAAGCTGGAACGACAGGGAACACCATGACCTGGAACTCAAGTGCACTCAATCCTGGGACCTATGAGCTTTTGATCAATGGTACATCACAAGGACATGTTGACTGGGATGGTGATCCGATTGCTGCGGACGTGGATGGACTTCCTGTCGGAGTCTACAATGTCACACTCATTGTATACCATGTATCTGGACACTGGCTAGCGAATCAGTCAATACTGACTGTGGTTGATACGATGGCGCCTACCTGGACACTGACTCCAGAAGACCAGACACTTGAATTCAATGAGCCACTATCCTACCAGCTGCAGGCAAGTGACCCCTCTGGAATCGCATCATGGGCTGTGAATGATACTGTCAACTTCGCGATTAGTGGAAGTGGACTCCTTACCAATGCAACAGCTTTGGCTCCGGGTATCTACTACGTTGAAATCACAGTGACAGATGTCTACTCACATTCACTAACAGTCACTTTGATGATTACAGTGAACGAGCCTGTATCCCCCTATGATCCGACTGTGATGCTGTTGACGGTAGGAGGAATCGGAGCAATTGTAGTCATTATCATCATCGTGTATGTGTCAAAGAAGAAAAGTGGATAGAATAATGGAAGGAGCCTCTGTGCTCCTTCTATATTTTTGTTTTATCAACATCCTGGTAAGAATTCAAGGATTTCAGGAGATGTTCAACACACTCCTCAGGTAAATCTCTTTCATTTGAGCCATAACTTCAACAGACTATCTACTGCGTCGAAGTACAGAATTAAATTGCATTCTGAATTTTCCTCTTTCATCAATAGGTTGATAGCGTGTGTGGCGGAGAATGAGAGAGATTCACAGTCGAAGATTGTTGTGTATTTGTGTGATTTCAATTCTATACCTGTTACCCATTTCACCAATCCAATCCGTGGCTCAAGTTGAACATGATGATCTGACTGGTGTTAAGGTTGCAATTTACAATGGGACTGGTGTGATGTATTCCAGTCACATGGCCCTTTCAAGGATGTTTGAGTGGATGAATGCATCAGTTGTTAATGTCAATACTCCTCAAATTCTCGACGATTTCCTAGACGATTTTGATATTCTTGTTGTTCCAGGTGGGTCAGAAACCCTCTACAACAGCGAACTTGATTCTGAAGGAAAACAGAAAGTCAAAGATTTTGTCACAAATGGGGGCTCGTATTTTGGAATCTGCGGTGGCGCAACCTTTGGAGTGACTTATTTACGTTTCTTCAGTGGTTTTATGAGTCCAGTGAATGAACCAGGCTTAATAACGCATATGACTATCATGAATGTTAACCAGTCTTCATTGGGCCCTGACCTTTCAGACTGCTCAGCGAACTTTACAACTTTATATTATGGATCTCAGTACTTTTTTCCAAGCTTAGGTACAGCAGTACATAATGTTGCCACATACGAATACAATGATGAAGCTGGTATGATTGCATTCAAGTACGGGAACGGAACAGTCTTTCTCTCAAGCCCGCACCCTGAATACGAGGAAAATGATGACAGAGATGGTACTACGTTTTATAGTAATTATGATGATCCCGATTCAGAATGGGACCTACTCTTAAGAGTATCAAAGTGGCTCATTGTTGCCTCCTATGTTGACCCATCAGATTCTAACACTACTCTTGACCTACCTTTGATTGCTGTTGCTGGAACTGGAGGTGCTTTAGTTGTGTTAGCAGTTGTTGTCTTCTATCGAAGAATGCATAGATGAAATTCTCTCTCTTAAACAAATAGAAAGCTATTGCTTTGTATGGAGGAATTATATCCTCTTTACACATTTTACGAATCATGAATCCAGACTATGAATACTATGGCTCGTATGATGAGAATGCAATAACTAGAATCAACTTGGATGAGCAAATTCGAGATTGGTTTTGGACTGCTGAATTGATGTTTGATTTCATCAGCATCAATAAACCCATGATGCTTGATTCTTTTGTGGAAACGTTAAGTGCAAAGTATTCTAGCGAGATAGAAAACAAGTCCTTCGTTCTGAGTGATATTGGTCTTGATGCTATTTTAGATGATCCGTCAATTCTTGAATCTTATACTTCAATTAAAGAACTTAGTCTGCAAGTTGTTATGAAATATCTCCCTCTCAAGGAAGGAAATAATCTGTCTGGTGAGATTCTAGAGGTCCAACACATAGACTTTCTTCGAGCAAAACATATGCTACTTTATCATCGAATAGCATCATTGGTCGAGTTGCTTGGGAGAGAAGAAGGAATCCAATTTTTCAAAGATTTTGTCGAATTCTGGGGTAAGAAGGTTGCAGAGAGGGGACGATGGCCAGTTACATATAAACAACCGCGTGAGTCACTAGTACCCTACTGGAAATCAAGTAATGCTTTCGAATTCGGAGTGGTGGATTTTGATGATTCGATGTTTTTAGCAAAATTCGATAGATGCATCTGGTATGAATCCATGAAGCATATTGAGGATAAAGAACTCGCATATTAAACTGTATGCTATCATGGACCGAGGGTGGGAAGGTATGCACATGAGTACATCCAAATGAGGAGGTCTGTTACACTATTCACCGGAGATTTCTGTGACGAAATTAGATGGGATAAACACATTCATGATGAACCAGAACAACCATCGCTTGAGTTCTCAAGTAAGATAGTTCGAAAATGATAGGAATTGATTGGATATACGATGATTTAATTCTGGGTTAGAGAAGTGATACTTTGGTTCCTACAATTCTTCAGCTATGAGCATCTTATATCTTCCATAATCAGAGAAAATCAGTACATTACTGTCTACTTTGATGAATGAATCTGTAGACCCCCCATTAGGAATGACACCGTTAGGAAGATACACAGCCACCAGATGCTGGTTATTCCTGAGGTCTATTTTCGGAAGACTTCCATTCTTACCGACCTGTATATCAAGGAAAGGGCTAAGGTCTATGGCACCCAGGACATTCCGCCTTAAATCAATACTCTCCAAATTTGTACATCCGTCCAGATGACGTAGATTGATGACATCCTTTGCCTTGATTCGCTCATAGTAACGTCTGAAGACGTCAGGCATCACATAGGGATAAATCAACCTCCCATTTGATAGGTCCAATGTCTTGAGTGTAGGTGATGACAGGAGATGAATACCTACGACACCTGAAACACGAAGATGTGTTAAGAGAGGTAGTGCCTCTAGTGGTCGTAAATCGATGAAGTCCTTACAATCGAGCTCTATGTGTTGCAAATTTCGATGACCAGATAATGATGTCAGATCAAATCCGAAACCAATTTGAGAAAAACCGACTATTGATAACTCTTCAATATTTTTTGGAAGGAGTGACAAGTCAAACTCGTCAGTCCACATCTTCACTCTCTGTTCACGTTCGGGCGATTCGGTTCTTTCAGCAAGGCTTCTTGTATGAATACTACCACTTATTCCTTCTATCCTTACCGACCTGATACTGGTATCAGAAGACAATATCTTAAGCGTAGAGGGAGTGTTTTCCCATATGTTTACTACTCTTCGCCTCTTTCCTTGATTAGGAATCTTCTTCTCAACTGAATTCATAGGAGTTCATTTCAAGTTGAGATAATACGTCTTTAACTGTTAGCTGTCACTTCAGCTTCAATGAGGAATGATCCAGAATGGGAAATCAAGAAAAGAAAAATACAATGATTCAAAAACCTCAATCTATTGGCGGTGGACCATTTACATGTCTACTGTGTGGGAACGATAGATTTGATATCCATGAAGGAAAGATAGACAGTAAATGGGGGGTCACCGCACTCAAGCAAGATCTCATAATTTGTGCGAGATGTAATTTCGTTCTTCTCTTCTTCAAGGGGCGTACGCTCTGGGATTTTGATTGAATTTCATGTTTACTTTAAATGAAGGTCAATTCAACAACGTTGTGGGATACTACGAGCATCCTCATAAGACCTGCAGTGTAGATTTAGCCCAAACACTTCGAATCTGCAAGATTGCCACAATAGAGTACCCTAGAAAAGCAGAAAATCGAATTATGGCTTAAATCTTTGCAGGATACTAATATTTCGTCAATCAAGCCGAAACAATACTATTCGATGAGGAAGTTTCTCTCGGGGCTCCTGCGACACGTTTCATTGCCAGGCTTTCAGAGCTCATGCAAGAGGGATTTGGATTACAATGAAACTGATCACTGCATTGGACTTATTCCTATAATCTATTTTACTAAACCCC
>JAEOUL010000036.1 GCA_016839345.1 Candidatus Thorarchaeota archaeon
ATAACAGGTAGCGTAGTAGGCAAGCTCATGGTCTTCCATATCCTTCAATGAGTCATAGACTACACACTTGTCAAATCGACCTACATACATATTCTCATCAAAATCATAGACTGTAAAAGCGAACCCGCCGCTTTCATGCATTCTATTTACTCCTTCTCGATTAGCTTTGAAAGAGTCGAACTCTGGTGGTGGTGGAGGCGCATTTTTCGCCCTGAATTCTATAAATTCTTTCCACAAGCCAATTCCCTGATCTCTTCCGACCATATCAACCAGATGCGTCAGAGCTGTGTATGGGATGATGTTATCTGCTTTTTCCACATTTAGAAAAAGAGGTCTAGCCTTTCCGTCTTCGACTATTAAGATATTCAACTGCTCAAGCATAAATTGTAAAGCTAGGGATCCTAAAGCATCTGCTTTTGCTAGGTTCTTCTGTTCGTCAAGTAATCCCATATACTCAAGGTGAGAAACATCTAGGTCTTGGTTCTGAACCATTCCTGTTAGGGATTCAATCATCCTACTTGAGAATTCTTTCACTATATCCTTATTCCCCAAATTGAAGAACTCGAACATTTGCTCAAGGCGTCTAAGATTCCTTAGTAGATAGTTACGGATAGTAATCTCACGTGTTGCTTTTGGGTCGTAATTGTTGTACACTACATAATCGAGCTTCATAACTCTGCAGGGAAGACCCATCCATTAAATACATACTAAATGACGCAATAATGAATTCTAGAGGTGGACTACTGCACTTCGCATCAATATTATTTCCTAACCAACTTTCGTGAGAATTCAAGAGATGGTTGTTCCATATCAGGATGAATATGACGGTCCCAACGTAGTTCATCACAGAAGTCTGCTGTAAAGAGAGTCTGAGTTCTACGCATTGAAATGTTCTCATGTGTGTATTCTAGCAGTCTTGCTCCTGGATAGCACACTGCATAGTATGCAAGCTCTTGATCATCAACATGTTTCATTGACTCGTAAGAAATACATCGGTCAAATTTTGCAAGGAACGCGGCTTCACCAACATCGACGACACCAAATTCCATACCACCACCTGAACTCCAAGCTTTGACTCGGTTATCACGGACCTGTTCAATTGTGTGATTACCTTTTGGTCTATCTGAGAGTTGCTCTCCCCAGAAGTCAACAAAGTCTTTGAAGGTCTGTATCCCAGTATCCCTACCTAGAATCTCTACCAATACTACAAGTTGGTGATAGAGTAGAGTGTATTTTGCACGACAGTAATCGATCCATCTGATTGTTACAGGATCATCATTAAAGGTGTAGCCACTTTGTAGTGGGATATACTTCATAATGATTTTGAGACCTTGGTTCTTGAATTCGTGGTATGAACCAAGAAGTGATTCATCATCACCAATTTTATCGAATCCAACATCACGCACATCAAATGAGGTGCCATCCAACTCTTGTGAGAATTTTCTCCTAACCATTTCAAGAAAGTCTTCCCTAATCTCGGAATGGTTTCTCTCGATAAATACGAACATATGATCCATTGATTGGAGGAAATCACGAACTTGTCCTTCTAGTTTAATTTCACCAGATGCATCATCAGTGTAACTCCCGAAGTATTCATACTCTGGATTCATAGAGAGCAACTGGAGTGATAGAATATAACTATACTACCCAGCGCAACTTATGTAAAATCATCAAAAAATGTTTATGAATCTACAAGAATAGGGAAGTTCATGGCAGATAGTCGTGTGGAAAAGGCAAGTAAAATTATGGAAGAACAAAGAGGTTCCTGTTCACAGGCGATATTCGCTACATATGGCGAGTATATCAGTTCAGGAAATCTTGACTATGATACCTGTATGAAGATTGCCTCAGGTTTTAGTGGTGGTATTGCTCGTGCTGGACATGTCTGTGGAGCTGTAACTGGCGCAATAATGGCTCTGGGATTGATGTATGGAGGTTCCAAAATGGAGCAGGATGTCAATGAGGCATCAAGTACACTCATGAAAGAATTCACAGACCTTCACGGTACAGTGATTTGCAGAGAGTTAATCAAACATGACCTAATAACATCTGAAGACTTGAAACATGCCTTTGAAAGGGGAGCTTTCAACAACTGCTCGACATACGTTGAGGATGTAGCTAAGATTATGGAGAAACTTATTGACAATCCTACTTGATCTTTTCAATGAATTCATCGAGCTCTGCACTATAATCCTCGCTCAAGAAACGATGTTCCAGGATCCCAAAGTTACCGATATGCTCAGAATCTGGGGTCATTTCAGCTAGTTGTGGGAACATGTTGACATAGGCTTCGCTCTTCGAGCAAATGAAGAACGCTAAACGTTTCCCACTCAAGTCAACCTGTTGTAAATATGTACGAAGAGGTGGAATTGGGTTCCAAGCCCAAAGAGGAGCTCCAATGATAATAGTATCATAATCTTGTGGATTCTTCTGGTATTCAATCTCTGTGAGTTTCTTTGCTCGAGAGTCTCGACCAGCTAAAAGCCAATTGAGTCTTCCTTGACGATTCTTCTTATCAACTATCTCATCAATATCTGCAGATAGTTTCTCTGCGATAGCTTTTGCAATTGTTCTATTATTTCCAGTTCGAGAGTAGTACACAACGAGATAACTCATAGAATCACGCCGGATGTGCTATCGAAGGTACATAAAAATTCAATGCCATGGACCAAACTAAAACTTGCTTTGATATCTGACCTTATTATGTGGAGCATTCAATGGTGATTTTATGAAGAAAGAGTATCCTGAAAAGATGGAATTGTCAGAGGTTTGGCCACATTTTGAGGTTGGAGGTCTTGCGAATATTGCTACTATTGATGGAAACCAAGCGAGAGTTCGGATGATGTCGCTGAATGTATATGATGACAAACTCTGGCTCGTTACCAGAAGCGGAGACGACAAAATAGGTCAGATTAGAAAGAATCCCAAGGTAGAATTCACCTATGCTGTCAGAGGGAAAGAAAGAACAGGATGTCTAAGAGCAACAGCAGAAGCAATCATTATTGATGATCCTAAAATGCGG